>CAMFFI010000032.1 GCA_945949625.1 uncultured bacterium
CATATGCTTTTCAATCCACGCCCTATGCTTTAAAAGCAAGTCTTCTACCGCTTTTTGAGAATACCTTAACGGTACGCGCACTATCAGACGGCAATTTTCGTTGATTTCCAAAGCGGCTGTTTTCCTTTTAGAACGGACAACACGGTATTCATAGTCCAAAATTATCACCTTGAACCTATTATAAACCAAAATAATAAAATATCAATGGCATTTACTGCTTTTAAAAAGAAAAAGGACAAAGGCTCGGCGCCCTTGTCCTTAAATTTTATCAATGAAATATAAAGCAATCAGCAAAATTCATTTTCCCGCTGTTTATACATTTTTAGGAAGATGATACTTGTCCAGATAGCTGTCGTATCTTTCGGCAAATTTTCCTGCGTCCTCAGCCTTAATCTCGTGCAGGTATTCGTGAGTTTCAAAGCTTTCCATTTTAATCTGAATAATACAAACTGCAATATTGGAGCAATGGTCGGATACTCTTTCAAGGTTATTCAGCAAATCAGAAAGCACAAAGCCCATTTCTATGGTACATTCACCGTTTTGCAGGCGCTGAATGTGTCTTGTTTTCAGCTTATCGCTGAGCTTGTCTATTACCTGCTCTAAAGGCTCTACCGTTTCTGCAAGCTTTACATCGTTGTTGCTGAAAGCCGTAACGGTTGTTTCCAGAACCTCGGTAATAGCGCTGATTACAATCTCCACTTCCTGCTTAGCCTTTTCGGAAAAATGGATTTTCTTTTCGTGCATTTCCTTTGCGCTGTTAAGAATATTAATTGCATGGTCGCCGATTCTTTCAAAGTCGCCTATACAATGCAAAAGTCTTGAAACCTCTTTGCTGTCCTTAAGCGTTAAATTCTTACTGCTCAGCTTAACAAGGTAAGAACCCAGAATATCCTCATACTGGTCGATTTTCTCTTCGCTTTCAACTATATGTTCTGCAATCTTTTCATCGTATTCATTAAACAGGCTCAGGGATTCAAGGATAGTTCTGTAAGCTCTGTCAGCCATTTTTACAGCCATAGATGTGCACTGCTCGGTTGCAATTGCAGGAGTATTCAAAAATCTTTCGTCAATAAAGACTGTTTCATCGTCATCCTGCTTGTCCCTTACGGTAAGGCAAGCCAGCTTTTCCAGCTGTCTTGCAAAAGGAAGCAGTAAGGTTGTTGAAAGAATGTTAAAGGCTGTGTGAATAACGGCAATTTCCGCAGGTCCCACAACGTCGTTAATAAAGGAGAAGTTAATAAAGGCGTTTATTGTATAGAACACAACCAGCCATACAAGAGTGCCGATTATGTTAAAATACAGGTGAACAAAAGCCGCACGTTTTGCGTTTTTCTTTGCGCCTACACAGGAAAGCAGCGCAGTTACACAGGTACCTATATTCTGGCCCATTACAATCGGAATAGCTATTGAATATGTTATTGCGCCTGTTGAAGAAAGCGCCTGCAAAATACCCACCGACGCACTGGAGCTTTGAATAACAGCAGTAAGCAGCGCTCCTGCAAGAACACCGAATACGGGATTTTCAAACATAGTAAGGAAGCTTGTAAACTCAGGAACATCAGCAAGAGGAGCAACAGCATCACTCATTAAATCCATACCGAACATTAAAATCGCAAAACCGATAAGGATACCGCCTATATCCTTCTTTTTGCCGTTTTTGCAGAACATTATAAGAATAATGCCCACAAAAGCAAATAAAGGAGAGAAATTAATAGGCTTTAACAGCTGCATTATAAGGCTGTCGCCTTCAATGCCTGAAAGGCTCAAAATCCAAGAGGTAATTGTAGTACCTACGTTGGCGCCCATAATAATGCCTATTGCCTGTCTGAGCTTCATAATTCCCGAATTTACAAAGCCTACGACCATAACAGTTGTGGCAGAGGACGATTGAATAACCGCAGTAACAGCCGCACCCAGAATAAAGCCCTTAAAGGTGTTAGAGGTGATTTTTTCCAACGTCTTTTCAAATTTTCCGCCGGAAAGCTTTTCAAGCCCGTCTCCCAAGGTGTTCATTCCGAACAGGAAAAAAGCCAGACCGCCTAAAAGCGAAAAAACTGAAAAAATATCCATAAACAATTTCACTCCTTGAAGTCATTGTGTGAAGTTATGAGATTTTGCTCGGGTATCATTTTTTCTGTATTTGAAAATTCACATAAAAACAATAAATAGTTATGCAAATCTTATTTTGCGTTAAATCAATATTGCATATGAATTAATGCTAACACATTTCTTTGAACATTTCAAGATGAATTTTTGTTATATCTTCAAAAAACAAACACATTAAAAATATGTTTCTGGTTTTGCATAAAAAAACAGGCAGTATTCTATAATTATTATATAGAATATTACCTGATTAAATTATTCTTAACGGGTACCGTTATATAAATGTTATGAATAATTATGGACAGCCGCAAAAGAGCTGTCCCTAATGTATTAAGCATATAATGAATTAAACAAAACAATTACTCGGCGTTTTCATCAAATTCGGGAAAGCTTATGGTGATTGTTGTTCCCTTTCCCTCTTCACTTTCAAGGGTTATTGCGGCGCTGTGCTGTTCTGCAATATATTTTACTATTGCAAGACCAAGTCCCGTTCCACCTGTTTCCTTTGACCTGCTTTTATCAACGCGGTAAAATCTCTCAAAAATCCTGTCCTGATGCTCTTTCGGAATACCTATTCCCGTATCAGACACAACAAGCAAAACTTTTTCTCCGTCTTTTTTCACCTGCGCCTTAACGCTTCCGCCGGAACGGTTATAGCGGATTGCATTGTCGCAAAGATTGTAAATAAGCTCATACAAAAGTCCCCTGTTTCCGGAAATCTGCACATCTTCTCCCGAAGCCTCTATGGATACATTCAGCTTTTCAGCATTAATTTTCAAAGCCTCGGCACATTCCTTTGCTACCTCAGTTAAGTTCACGCTTTGAAGCCTGTTTTGAGGCAAAGGCTCATCAAGCTGTGAAAGCTTGAGAATATCACCTATAAGGGTTACAAGTCTTCCTGCTTCTCTGCAAATCTTATGCGCAAATCCTTTAACGTCCTCAGGCTTAGCCATTCCGTATTCAATCATTTCCGCATAGCCCGAAATTGAAGTTAGAGGAGTTTTAAGCTCGTGAGAAACATTGGCAGTAAATTCACGACGCATATTTTCTGCTTTTTTCTTTTCGGTAATATCCATAGCAATACAGATAACGCCGTTTTGAACATTGTTTGAAAATACGGGACTTGAAAGAACCTGAATTTCTTTTCCGCCTATTTGCAAATCAATATTGTTGTTTTCACCCTGTACCGCTTTATCAATTGAATCCAAAAACTTTTCGTTTCTTGAAAAATTGATTACGTTCACATTGACAACATCGTTTGCCTGCAAAAGATTCAATGCGCTTTCGTTTTTCATAAGCACATTTTTATCCATATCAAAAAGCACAAAGCCCTCGGACATATTTGCTATGAGCGCGTCTATCTTATCTTTTTCCTGACTGAGCTTTTCAATCTGCCTGTTTATTTTTTCCCTTTGCTCTTCAATTGTATTGGAAAAAGGTATAAGCTCTTCATAAGCAACATTTTCCGTATCAACAGCCATATCTTCAATAGGCTTAATTATGCTTTTTGTTGCCTCTGCGGAAAAAGCAAGGCATATGGCAAACACATACAGGATAATAAACCCAATAATAGGAATAATTCCGCCGAATACGGTAAAAATGCTGTTTGTTTCTTTTGCAACCCTCAGCACGCTTCCGTTATCCATAAGTATTGCATAATAATAGCTGGTTTTATCAAGAGTATCGGAATTTCTTGAGCTTTTTCCCGTTCCCTTTTCTCTTGCCTGAATTATTTCCGGACGATTGTTGTGATTTTCAAGCTCTTCAAGATTAACTCCGGGCGTATTATCAAGAATAACCCTTCCGTCTTTATCCACAATCGTTACCCTGACTCCGCTTTTTTCATAAGAGGAAAAATCGGCCTTTTCCTCATACAGGTTATAGTCTGATACTGCTATTTGCCCGTAGGCTTGTAAGTCGTTTTTAACCTGCTCGGTAAAAAAATACCAAAAAGCAAAGCTTGAGGACAGGGCGGTAAGCAGTATTGCAATTATACCAACCAGCAAAAGCTTTCTTGTAATTTTACTTTTCAGCTTCATTTATTCACCTGCTTTATATCCCACATTTCTTACTGTTTTTATAATACTGCCTGCACTGCCCAGTTTTTGGCGAAGTGTTTTGATGTGCATATCAACAGTACGGCTTTCGCCTTCAAAATCATAACCCCATACCTTTTCAATGAGCTTTTCTCTTGTTAATGCAATTCCTTTGTTAAGCAGAAAATACTTCAAAAGCTCATATTCCTTAAAGGTGAGAACGCACTCCTTGCCGTCAACAAGAACCTTATGCTTGTTGTCGTCAAGAACGATATTTTCATATTCAATCACAACCGGCTTTTCCTCGTTATCGCATCTTCTGAGCAAAGCCTTAACCCTTGAAACAAGCTCCATAACGCCGAAAGGCTTTGTAATATAATCATCTGCGCCCAAGTCAAGACCCTTAACCTTATCAATCTCGGTGGCTTTTGCCGTTACCACAATTACAGGAATTTTTCCGGTGCTTTCATTACTTCTGATTTTCTTCAGAATTGTCAGGCCGTCCTCCTTAGGGAGCATAATATCAAGCAGTATTAAAGACGGCTTTTGATTTTTACAGGCTTGATAAAAATCAGTACTGTCCGGAAAAGCCTTAACATCATACCCGCTGTTTTTCAGGGCATAGCTTTCCATTTCACGAATATCGGAATCGTCTTCAATTATATAAATCATATTGTCCTCCGTAACGGTAGGGCAGCTTGCAGTAAGCCACCGCACAATCTTTGAAAAGCGGCGGGATGCGGGCATCCCGCCCTACGCTGTTAAATAAATGTTTGCTGTAACTTTTAACCGAGGCAGGCATTTTAATAAAAAATCCGCCCTGTCTGTACCAACCCGGCAACAAAGCGCCGGTCAGACTGTAAGTTATCATATTGTATGTTTTAATTATAACACATTGTTATAAAAAACACAGCATATTTTTTATGTATAATTTGATGTATAAATAAAAAGCAGAGCATAACAGCCCTGCACATTATATACGGAATAATTATTTTCCCGAAAGCTTGTGGTCGCCTGTAATGGAAAAAATAACCCATTCTGCAATATTGGTAGCGTGGTCTCCGATTCTTTCGAAATATTTTGCTACCATAAGAAGATCAAAGGCAACCTCTCCTTTTGAGCTGTCCTGTGTAATCAGGTTAATCATATCCTTTTGTACCTGAACAAACAAATTATCCACAATATCGTCATCCTTGCAAACTGACATCGCAAGCACTACATCCTTTGTTACAAATGCGTTGACTGCCTGAGTAACCATTTTTTTCATTTGTTCAGCCATTTCGTTTATGTGTTCAAGATTATGAACATATGAGCTTTTTGAAAGTATTTTGCATATTTCAGCAACATCTGCCGCCTGGTCGCCGATTCTCTCCATATCGGTTATCATCTTCAAAGCGGAAGATATAAGCCTTAAATCCTTTGCAACAGGCTGTTGATGCAAAATCAGCTTAAGGCAGAATGTTTCAATATCTTTTTCCTTATGATTTATTTTTGCTTCAAGTTCATTTACCATTTCAGCTTCAGCCACATCTTTATCCTTCAGCGCATTAACCGAATGATTAATTGCGTTTTCAATCAAAGCTCCCATTTCCACAAGTTGATTGTTAAGCTCCTGAAGCTCGGTATCGTAGTATTTTCGCATATCAGCCAAACCTTCCCGTTATGTATTCTTCTGTCTTTTTCTCTTTTGGTGAAGAGAAGATTGTGTCGGTATCGTTATATTCAATCATTTCTCCCAACAGGAAAAATGCTGTATAATCAGAAATTCTCAATGCCTGCTGCATATTGTGAGTAACCATAACTATTGTATAGTCCTTTTTCAGCTTAAGGCAAAGCTCCTCGATTTTTCCCGTTGAAATCGGGTCAAGTGCAGACGTTGCCTCGTCCATAAGCAGTACCTCGGGCTTTACTGCAAGCGCTCTTGCAATACACAAACGCTGCTGCTGGCCGCCTGAAAGTCCCAAAGCGCTTTTTTTCAGTCTGTCCTTAAGCTCATCCCAGATTGCAGCATCTCTTAGTGACTGCTCTACAATCTCATCAAGCTGTTTTTTGTTTTTAATGCCGTGTGTACGGGGACCGAAAGCAATATTATCATATACGCTCATAGGAAAAGGATTTGCCTTCTGAAAAACCATACCCACTCTTTTTCTCAGAACATTTACGTCCATATTACCGTAAATATCTTCACCGTCCAGCTTTAAGCTGCCTGTAATTTTACAGCCCTCAACCAAATCGTTCATTCTGTTGAGAGATTTTAACAAGGTTGATTTACCGCAGCCGGAAGGTCCGATAAATGCCGTAATTTTATTTTCCTGCATATTAAGGCTGACATTTTTCAAAGCGTGAAATTTACCGTAATACAGGTTCATATCTTCAATAGTAAACTTATCCATACTCTGCTGTTTATCCTTTCTTACTGCCAAGTTTCTTTGCTATAAATGCCGAAAGCGTGTTGATTCCGAACACAAGAACAAGCAATACCACCGCTGTACCCCAAGCCTGATTGGTATAAAGTCCTTCATTTGCAAGCACATACATATGAATAGCCAGAGTTCTTCCGGAATCCATTACTCCCGAAACCGTTCCCGTTGCCGAGCCTGCCGTATATATAAGTGCGGCTGTTTCGCCCACAATACGTCCTACTGCAAGAATGATACCGGCAAGAATACCGGGCATTGCGCTTGGGAGAATTATCTTGATTATTGTTCTCAGCTTTCCTGCTCCTAAACCGTAGCTACCCTCTCTGTAAGAATCGGGAACGGTAAGAAGCGCCTCTTCGGTTGTTCTCATAATAGTCGGCAAAACCATAATAGCAAGGGTAAAACCACCTGCAAGCAGAGACAGATTCCAGTGCAGCGCCGTAACAAAGCACATCATTCCGAAAAGACCGTAAACAATAGACGGAATACCCGAAAGGGTTTCTGCCATTGTTCTGATAACCTTTACAAGCTTGTTGCCCTTTTTTGCATACTCTGCAAGGTAAATTGCAGCGCCTATACCAAAGGGTACGGCGATTAAAAGAGTCAGAAAAGTAATAATAACCGTATTGATTATTGCAGGCATACAGGAAACATTATCGGAATTGTACTCCCACGCAAATAAATCGGGGGTAAGGTTCGGAACACCTTTAACAAGAATATAAACAATAAGGAATATAAGCGCCGCTGCCGACAGAAATGCGGCAACTGCAACCAGAATAAGCATTACAAGCGAAAGAGGTCTCCTTTTATAGGAAATCATACGCTGCTTAAAGGTTACTTTATTTATGGCTTTAATTTCTTTTATATCTGTCACAGCATTATTATCAGCCATTATGTTTTTCACTCCTGCTCTTTATTGCCTGCATTGACAATGTAATAAGAAGAATAAACACAAACAAAACAACGCCTGTGGCAATAAGAGCCTCGCGGTGAAGTCCTGTTGAATATCCCATTTCAAGCACAATGTTTGCGGTCAGCGTTCTTACTCCGTCTGTAAGAGAAGCAGGAATCTGAACCTGGTTGCCTTCGATAAGCACAACAGCCATTGTTTCTCCTATTGCTCTGCCTATGCCAAGCACTACGCCTGCAAGCACGCCCGACTTTGACGCAGGAAGTATAGTTTTGAAAACACTTCGCTCCTTTGTTGCGCCAAGTGCCAAGGCTCCCTCATAGTAGCTTTCAGGTACTGCTCTGAGAGCTGATTCGGAAATGCCTATGATTGTAGGTAAAATCATTATACCAAGTACTATTGACGCAGCCAGAAGACTTGAACCGCTGCCGCCAAAATGCTCACGGATAAAGGGCACAATTACCATTAAGCCGAAAAAGCCGTAAACTATTGAGGGAATACCCGCCAACAGCTCTGTGGCAGGCTTTAAAACTTTATAAAGGGATTTCGGGCAAAATCTTGCCAGAAAGACAGCTGTTAAAATACCGATTGGTACGCCTATTACAAGAGCGCCGGCAGTTACATAAATGCTGCCGATTATCATATTGAATATTCCATAGCTTGCGGGAACATTTCGGGGCGACCATTGCTGGCCGCCCAGAAACTCTCCAAACCCGATTTTAGCCATTGCGGGTACGCCGTTATAGAATAAGAAAATACAGATTATGACAACAGCCGCTATACTTGTTATGGCTGTCAGGAAGAAAACTCCCTGCATTGCCTTTTCTTTTAATCTGTTTATTCTCATTTAATGACGTCACTCCAAAGTGTTGTTTCACCTGTGTAGATTGATTTTACCTGGTCTTTAGTAAGAGTTTCGCAGGTATTTGCGTTGTTTACGATTACTGCAATACCGTCTTTTGCAATTGTTGTAGGTGTAAGTGATGATACTTCTTCATCTTTAAGCTCACGAGAAGCCATACCGATATCGCAAGTGCCTTCCATAGCAGCCTGCATACCTGCTGATGAGTCAGATGTCTGAATTTCAACATTTGCGTTTGTGTTTACTGCCTGATAAGCTTCAGCAAGCTTTTCCATTACAGGAGATACTGAAGATGAACCTGCAACTACGATTTTACCTGAAGGCTTTGAACCTGAGTATGCTTTTTCTTCTGATACAGCTACATAGCCGTTATCTTCAACAACCTTCTGTCCGTCTGCGCTTAAGATGTAATTCACAAAATCCTGAGCAACTTCGCTGAGCTGGCCCTTGTATGCAATATTGAAAGGACGGCTGATTGAATAATCGCCTGATTTTACTTTTTCAGCAGTAGCTTCTACACCGTCAATTTTAACTGCCTTTACAGAATCGTTAAGTGAACCTAATGAAATGTAGCCGATAGCTGCTTCATTATCCTTTACGTTTGTAATAACTGCCTCTGTGCTGTTGATTGTAACGGCAGATGTTACGGTTTTATCTGTCTTTTTGTCACCGTCTTTAACAAGAACGCCTGTAAGCTCTGTGAAAGCGTCACGAGTACCGGAGCCTTCTTCTCTTGTTACAACAGTAATTTGTTTGCTTGTGTCAAAGTTTGTCTGAGCAACTGTTGTTGCTGCTTCTGTTGTTGTGTCGGAATTGCTTGATGCACCGTTTGATGAACCGCAGCCTGCAAAAGCTGTAACCATTAATGCAGCTAATGCAACTACTGCAAAAATTTTCTTTTTCATTGATTTGTTTCTCCTTCATTAAATGAAATTTTATTTCTGTACTTTTTCGGTACACCAGGAATTATAAAGCTCCTTTGTAAAATGCTAATGCATAGAAATGTAAAACTTTTGTAAAGTGCCGAACAGCCGTTTATTACGGGATTTTACAAAAAATCTCCTTTACTCCGCAAAATAAAAAAGTCGAGTACCTCGTCACGCAATTCGTGCAGACAGTTTGTACTGACTTTAACCTTTTATGCCCGAGCGCAACCGAGCAATTTCCAATAACGTAAAAAAGTCGAGTACCTCGACACGCAATTCGTGCAGACAGTTTGTACTGACTTTAACCTTTTATGCCCGAGCGCA
>CAMFFI010000033.1 GCA_945949625.1 uncultured bacterium
CGGACACAACATCAGCTGCGCCTGAATCGGCTATTGCCTTTTCAACCGACTGCTCAAACTTGTAGTCGTTGAGCTTCTTTTCACCGTCAGCCTGTGCCTGCTCAAGCTTTGACTTCCACTCGGGGTCATAGTCTGCAAGGCTTGCGTTTGCCGTTTCAAGCTGTCTTGAAACATCATCATACTTGTTTTTGTCAACGTACTGTCCGCCGGCAAGGTTGCCGAGCTTGACATCTGCCGACTGGTTGACTTTTTCTGCGAACTGGTCAAATGTAAGTGCTTCGCCGCCAAATAAGGCTTTGAGCATTTCCATTAATTCCATTGTTTTTACCTCCTGTGTAATAATTTTTGAAATTGTGTGGTGACATTTAAAGGTCTGTCTGACCGTGCGCTTAAAGCTCTGCCGAGCGGCGTCGGTGTTTTAAGCTCTCCGACAAGAGCAATATTTAAAGCCCCCGAAAATCGAGAGCTTGTAAACTGAAAATATGAAATTGTATGCAAAAGTAAAAGGAGAATGTGTAATACCCCTTTAAAACCCTTTTAATTTCGTTTAATTTGCGTTTAATTGAATTTGTGGTGTAACTTTACCTTTTGAATAGAAAATGCGATATAAGTCAAATTCAACCCATTCTTTTTTGTTCAAGAAGAGTATCGTATATAAAATACATTTCACGACCCTTTTCATTTACAATATCATCATTGTCCATTCCTGAATCAACAGTTTCCATAGTTATCTCATCCTGAAAGTCGCTAACATTGTCTACATCAAAATAGACTTTATCGTCCGTTTCTTTTATATTAGTTACCATTTTGTATGCATAAGGAATTTGTTTTTTAAGAAAATCAAAATCTTTTTTCTGTAAAAAGAAAGTCATATAAACACCTACTTCAAATTGACTTGTATTAAATTACCATCGTGAGGATTAACTGTTACACCGCACTTATCAGTATAGTGTAAAATACTGTTGCCATTATGTGTGGATTTTGTTTTTCCGTTAATCAAAGCATCTTTAATATCATCTAACGGCACTCCGTTTCTTGTTCTATTCTCGTGTCTTGGATCGTTTTTTGTACCGAATACACGTTCAAGAAAATGTTTGCTTTGAGATTTTATTTCAATATTTGCAGAGGTAGTTAGTCCAACGAGTTCATTTTGAACTTTATTATAATATTCTTCGTATTTATCAAAACCAGTCAGCGGAGATAACATACCTGTATCAACAGAACTAACGTATTTTTTCAAAAGCTCATATCTTACAGTATCATTATACTTCACATTATAATATTCTGCAAGTGTTTTGATATTATTTATGTTATGTTCACTGCTCCAAGTTTTATAATGCTTATTCGAAGAGCTGACAGCTTTTTGCGCTGTGCTCCTGCCAAAACCGTATTTTTGAACACGAGCATTATCAACCAACAATCCGGTTTTCTCGCAAAATGCATTCATTTGAGCTTCTTGCCGTTTGAGCTTTATCGAGAAGTCATCAAAGTTATTTTTGATTGCTTTTTTCATAGACTCGCTTGATGTATTGTTGAAAAATTCATCTTGAGCAGCAAGAATACGTTTTGTTTCACGAATTTTCCGTTCCAACGCTCTCTGATACTGTTCGGCTTCGTAGAGCGTGTGCATTGAGCCGTCCGGGAATTTAATATTTTCTGCATCAAGCTCCTCAAGGTCTTTTTCGGAATACATCCGGGTTGAACCCTCGAAGTATGGAAACCAGTCGTGCCGACAGTTCCAACCCTTGAAGCCGTCACCCGTACCGTATCCGATGTCAGACAGGGAAAGATAACCTTTGCGACCGCTCAGGCTGACTATTTGTCCCTGCCAGCTTGCGTGCGACGGTCTTGCGCCTGCGTGTGCGGTAATCTCCATAAGGTCACAATCAAGCTCACGGGCATTCGCAAGGCAAATTTCACCCGTTGTCTGACCTATGCCTGTCATAACATTTCTGCGGACTGCAACGTCAAGCCTGTCACGGTGTCCGGACGGATACAGCACAAATGCACCCTCGGAAGCAACCTGTTTTATTGCGTCAACAATCGCCTGTTGCGGTGAGAACGATCCGCTTTCAGCTTTCATCTCGGCAAGAGCACAGGCATTTATAAAGCCTGTCTGCGAGGTAACAGCCGTTGTCCGTGTTAGATTACTTAAATCGCCCGAAGTCTTTTTATATCCTGCCTCAAGCGTTTGCATTTGCGTAGCCGAAACCTTAATTGATTTCGGATTCAGTCCGTTTGCACGGTAGATTTCATTATCGTACTCCGTAGCAGTTACAGCCGCATCCTCAAACAGCTTCTGCAGCTGTTCTTCCGTTTTGTCGGTGTATTTTGACAGCGAAGAGAGTATATCAGAGTTCAGAGTGCCGAGCTCCTGCATTGCGTTTAGCTGTAATTTGCCTGTTTCGGTAATAATACCTGTCTTGCTGATTCGCCTTGCAATATCCCGGACGATTTCTTCTTCAAGCTGTGAATAAAGTTTAAGAATATCATCGGCACAGTGGGCAAGCTGGTCGGGTGTCAGCATTAAGTGCCACCTCCGCCGAATAAGCCGCCGCTTTCAGGTAACATTTTCTGTGCTTGGTCGTCATCCACACCGTAACGCCACTTGAGATAGTCGGTTTTCTTACGAATTCCGCTGTTGACTTCATTCAGCTGTATTGCCTGTTCCTTGTCATTATCTTCAAGAACTCCGTCACCCCAGTTGAAGCTGACTTCGTATTCACCTGCCGGGGCAAGGTGACAGACGGTGGTCATAACGTCACAAGCGTATATGTAGTCCTTGAGAACAGACTCCAAAGAGGTCTGCATATCGTTTACCGCCGTGTAACTGCGCTGTTTCGAGGCTTTGATTTCCTCCGCCGTTTTATCAACATTCTGCGGATTGGATAAAGTGCCGTAGGCAAGAGAACAGTTAAATTCAATTTGCCTTTTGATTTCGTTCAGACCTCTTGCGTACGCTTCATCACGTAAAGTAGGATTATAGACGTTGTAGAAGGCTTTGCCTTCATCATCGGCGGAAACGGCAAATTTTCTGAACAGACGCTCGCTTGTTTCGGGCATTTCAAAACCGTTTGTTTCTTTACAGTCAACTGTCGGTCTTTTTCTCAAAACTTCTTCGCCTGCGTGAACTGCAAGCTCACCGCCTTTGTATTCCCACAAATACCTGTCCCATTGCATATCGGCTTCCTTGAGCTGTTTTACGGCTCGGCTGTAAACCGATACGCCGAGCGGACTGTCCTTATCAATCTGATTTGCAAACGGAACTCGCCAGAAAGCAAACAGAGGACGGTCAACGCCCTCTATTATGATAATCGGTTCAAATCCGCTCCATATATCAAACTTTTTCGGGTCTGTTTCCTGACCAAGTGAATCATACGAGCGTGACACAAAAAAGTGACTTTCTATTGTGTGACTGCGTGTTTCGTAGTCATAAACCTGTTTTTCAAGACGGGTGTAATACCATTCGCCCTTGCATTGCTGGTCAATGAAAATAGCACCTGTAATATGTTCGCTGTCATAATGTATCGGGATAAAGTTGTCCTGCGTAATGCAGTCAGGCAGGATAACGCCGTTCTTGACATACGGCTTGAACACAATGCCACCGCAGGCACAGCCTGATTCAAGCTTTATTCTTAAAACATTTTTCAAGCGTTCGTACTGCTTTTGTAAAAATTCTGCACGTTCAGAGCCTGTTATTTCCGACTCGAACTCAATCATAATGAGCCTTGCAAATTCCGAGGCTACGGAAGCACCGAGGTTTAACGTCTTGCCGTGACAATCCTTTTCCCAGAACGGTTCATCGTGATAAATTCCGAGCCAGTCTTCCATAGCGTCGTCCATATTTTCATAGAGGTAACTGTCGTTGATCTCTTGCGGAAACAGCTTCTTTGCGAGGTTTCGCAGCCAGTCTGAAATTATAAATGTTCTTTTAAATTTTCTCAATCGGTGTTCCACTCCTTATACTTAAATTTTCTCTTAAGAATCGTTGAACAGAAATATCGTGTATCGTCCATTGCATGGTCATTTTCCTTAATAACCTTGTCTTCTTCTGATTTATCGTCCCAACGGTACATTCCGTATTCTTCCTGCGAGGCTTTGCAGTCAGCTCCGATTTTTACAAGTCCGTTTTTAAGCATCTGACCTGTGATTCTGATACCGTTTATAACGTTGTTCTTTGCATTCTTTGTGTAAAACTTTCCGTGTCTGCGGATAGTTTCCTTAAAGGATGCAGCGGAAGGGTCTATAACAATATCTTCTATGTAATGGTCGCCTGCGAGCTTTTTAAGCTCCGTGTAATACTCTTCATCGGTGAGCTGTCTGCCTTCCTTGCGGCTGTTGTAGTAGTATTCCTTGACTCGGATTGCTTCTTTATCAGTCACGCACCATAAACCCATACTGCAAGGGTTTATAGTACCGTAGTCTACGGATATATACCACTCACCCTTTAGGTCGCTTTCTTTGCCGTGCCACAGATTTTCTTTGATGTGGTCATTAAAATCCTGATAAACAAGACCTTCGGCAATAACCCATTCGCCGAGAATAAAACGGCGGAAGAACGTACCGACATACAGACTGTAATACCTCTGCTTGACCTTTTCTGACAAGCTGAGGTTATCGTCCATAAGGAACTTAAGCCGCAGAGCGTGCTTTTCTTCAGCTTTTAATACCCATTCCCGGTAAAACCAGTGATTAGGATTATCGGGGTTGCAGTTGAACCAGAACCTTGCGCCCTCAACAGAGCAACGGGCAAGACCCTGCTCAACGAATGAACGAGGCATCAGAGCAACCTCATCAAAAAGAATTCCGGCAAGCGTAACACCCTGAATCAAGTCCTGCGAGCTTTCGTCCTTACCGCCGAAAATATAGAATGTGTTTGTTTTGCCTTTTTTACTGACAGTCAGAAGATTCTCACTGCGTTTGTCCTTGATATTATAGCGACCGCTCATCATATTGATAAGCGGTTTAATAACATTTCTGCGGCACGAGCCTACTGTCTTGCCGCATATGGCAAAATTGCAGTCCGAAAAATTTTCCATAGCCCATATCAGGAAAGATATAGACATACTGACGGTTTTGCCGGAACGGACAGAGCCGTCGGCAATAATAGCGTCGTATTTATCCTTAATACCGTCAACCTTCCACCAGCTCAGGACTTTAAGCTGTTTTTTGGAAAAAGGCTTAAACTTCATCAGCAAAAGCCTCCTTGCCTGCGCCTGCAAGAGCTTCAATAAGTTCGTCATCAGCTTCAACAACTGTTTCGGGCTTGAAGTATTCTGCATACAGCCTTATAGCCTGTGTATCTCCGTCTCGACATTTTGAAAGGAGAGCTTCACGAACTTCTGTCAGCTCATTACTTTCATATTTTTCGATTAAAGCGGAAAGCTTTTTCCTAAAATCTTTTGACTTTAAAGAGCCAAAGGCAAGCTCAAGGCTTTTTAAATCTTCAACAATATTAAATTCCTGCTTCGTATTTGTTTCTTTAAGCAGTTTTTCCAGCTGTGACAGTTTATTCATAAATCTCACCTCTCAAAAATAAGCACCCCGAAGGGTGCTTAAGGAATTTTATCTCGTTCGTGTATGAATGTATTCTTGTCAACCTTTTGCCAAACTGTTGAGGTTGAACCGTCTTCATATGTTATTTTGTATTGAACTTCATATTTTTCGTCTTCAAAAGACGTATTTATATATGGCATCAATCGAAAATCTCCGGACGCCAAATTATATACATATCTGTATTCTGTTTCTGTTTTCGTATATCTGGCAGTATATCTTGTACTTACCGCCTCACGACTGACTTCCTGCGAACCGCAGCCTGTAAAAATCGAAAAAAATGAAATTAATAATAAAAACGCTATTACTTTTTTTACCATTTTAACCTCACAAATATATAAAACAGGGGAGTTTGTTTATTATTATTTTGGAGGGGGTTCAAAAATTTTTAGAAAGAACATTTCATGGTTAAACTCCCCTGTTTTTAACTTGGTATGCGTAGCCATCAGTTAATCAAATTAACTGTGTCTTGATTGTATAACAGCCTTCGTTCAAGCGGAGACGAATCAATCCTCTGTCTACTCCGGCGTTTGTAATTCAGTATTTTCAATAAAAGATACCGTAATATCCTGTTTTTCTCCTGCTACCGTAACCTCTACTGTAGCCTTTTTGTTTCTGCGTTTGATTTTAACAATATCCTCTTTGTAGTCGGCTAAAAATCCGCTTACAATTTCATAATGGTCATTGTCGGTGAACTTGATTACCGAAGGCTCAGCAAGCAATTCCGACAAATAAAGTATAAACTTTGTTTCTCCCTTAGTAAGTGCGGTCGGAGATTTTCCACCGCCGAGAATTTTTATAATACCCGGTATGCCGGACATTGCATAATATTTATACCAATCGTAGCAAAGATAGATAAATATGTATCCGGGGAATACTATGTATTCCTGTTGATTCCATTTTCCGCTTTTTCGGATAACTCGGTTTTCGACAGGAACCACTGCTTTAATACCTCTGTTCTGCAGACGACTAAGGATTTCTTTTTCTTTGCCCGTCGTAACTTGCAAAACATACCATTTAGATTGGGGTATCACAACGAAGCCTCCTTTTTCTTGAGCTTATTGATTTCCTCAAGCAGTTCGTTATACAGTCTTGGGTTGGATTTCTTGATAGTGTCATAAAGCAATGTCTGATTCTTTTCAAGGGCAATCCGTTCATCAGATTTAACATCAACGTCTGATTTCTTTTTATAAACAACCGCACGACTGAGTGCTGTTGCCTGTCTTAGCAAATCTTCAGCGGAAACATCTTTGAAATTTTCTTCATCTAATTTGGAAATCGCGTCCAGCACTTTCTGGGACGATATCCTCAAAATTGCCTCCGCCGGATCAAGGTCTGGGTAGCGTTCAGTTTCAGTTAATATCATTCTGAAGTTTTCCTGTGCTATTCTCAATTGCTGTGCGTTAGCTAAAAAACGTCTTGCATACCGGCACACAGACTGCTGAGAAAGTTCTTCGCCGTTTTCAGCAAGATAAGCAACAATTTCCCGGTACGTTTGACCGCTCATTAACATCTGATCTACGGTGTCCCTAAGGTCGGACGGCAGCTTGTCAATTTTGCCGACCGCCCTGCGTTGGTTTCTGCTCATATTACACCTCGACAAGCTCATCGAAAAGTTTTCCCGACAGCAAGGATATGCCTTTCTGTGTAAGCTTGCTTTCAAGCTCAGTGTAGTCAACGTCTGAGATTTCCGCAGGCTGTTTATTTTTAATGTGTCTAAGTTTAATGTATCCGCTTTCGGAAAGATAGTTGATACAATCAAGATAGTCGCTGTCATTAATATCATCAAGCGCATATTTAACCTCGGACAGTTTTTCATATTTGGTTCTCAACAGATTGATTGTCCGTATAACCTTGCCGTTGTTCTTAATAAAACGAGCAGCACGCATTTTCTTAAGCGCTTCATCTTCATGTATCATCCGACTTTCCTCCTTGCTGTGATATTAATAAATCATATATTTTATCAATTTTATTATCTGTTTTGGTTTGCTGACGGTAGAAATCAGCCTTGGTCAGCATTTGGTCTTTGATTTCCTCAATGCTGTTCTGCTGTTTGTCAAGCGACCTTTGTGTGCTTTCCTTAACTTCTTTCAATTCGTCTTTTGTCACATAGGTAAGCTGTATTCCCTTGATTTCCTTGTCGTGACGGTCAGCCTGATTGATTGTACGCTTAAGGAAAAAACCTATTATTGCAATAGCACCGGAACATAAGATTCCGAAAAGCCACCATGTATCTGCCGTGAAATTCATATTTTTTTCCTTCCATAAAAATAAGGTATTAATGAGTTTGTACCTCAATAATACCTTATAATATGTTACTGTTTCACTTGAAATATTTCTATGCTATTCATCAAATAAAGATATTTGACCGGGAAGTCCGTTTTTTTGATAATCGTTAATAATTTCTCTAATCATTCTGGTGGAAAGACCATATTTTTCTGCTAAGGTTTGATAATTATATCCGTTAAATTCAGACACAATTTTCTTGTTCCTTTTAGCGTTTTGCAATTTATCAATTTTAGCAATATAGATACTGTCGCATCCGCCGTAGACCTTAGCAAGCTTAATATATGCTTCCATTCCGATCACTTCTGCAATAGCTTTTTGTTCGCCAGTTAAATCATTTATATCAAATTTATCCTCCGACACCGTCCTTCCTCCTTTTAGCGTTTTCTATGTATTTTTTGAGCTTTTCAATTAGCTTGGATCCGTCGGCGTAAGACAACCAGCACATAGGATCCTTGACAGATGCGTCAATATGGATTTCCTTTTTAATGATACCACACAGCCGTTGTCCTAAAGTAGCTGTACTCGGCTCAGTGTCATACTTTGCAAGCTCATACATACATTGCCATACCTTTTTCTGTTGACCTTCTGTAATGCCGTTTCTACCTTGCTTATATGTCTTTGACCTTTTATTTTTTGGCGGATCTTCCAAATTCTGGACCTTAAGCCGTCCGGCAAGCTCACCCACAACAGCTTTATATTCTGTTTCGGTCAGCTCACGAACACTTGTTTTTTCGGTTTTGCTGTAAACAAGATCGTGCAACAGGTCGTTTTTATTACCGTTTTCGACTAATCCGAGGCGAGCTGCCATTGCGTATATTTTCTGTGTCTGTTGTGGCTTAAGCATTGTATCACCTCTTAAGTTAACGAAATCTTTGTTGATTCTTCAACTACAAATGCAGCTCTGATTTTGTCCAGTATATCATTTACATCTTTTTCTGAGTTGATTCCGTTCAATGTAAGTAATGCCTGAAAATCCTGCCAGACTGCTGCTTCAGCAATTAAATATGCAAACTCTTTTGAATCGGTTTCAGATAAATTTGTAAATTTCTGAATTGCCTGTACATCCTTATCATAATTAATACCCTTACATTTTCTGATAAGCTGTTCTGCTTCTGATCCGGAAATAGGCATTTGATTGATAACATCTGCAACAGTAGTATTCCTTAAAAACTCGCCTTTCCACAATCCGATTATCATCCTCGAAGCCGGAGCTGACAATTTATACTTTGTTTCTTCTTTGACAACATCAGAATATTCCTTATTAAAAATAAAAGGCAGAAAAGAGGCATAAGTAATTTTAAGTGTATCTGCATTAACTGCCGTAAGCTCTGCATCGGTGCCTTGGTAATGAATGCTTTTATACTTTGTGTTTTCCAAATCTGCCGAGCATTGTTTTATAATTTCTGCCTCAAGCTCATCCCTTGTTTGCTTGAGTTCTGATATCGTCTCCTCACGTGCGCTTCCCCTCCCCCCTCTAGCTTTCACATCCTCCCTTTCACCCCTCCCCCCCT
>CAMFFI010000034.1 GCA_945949625.1 uncultured bacterium
TCTCCTCTGTACATAAGTCCTTTTTCCTAGAGCCTTACAAAAACCTCTTTACCAGCCTTTGAACAGCCCTCGTCCATGGTAAAGCGCTCACGCTCCCAGTCACAGCTTGAGCCTAACTTTTTAAGCTGGTCGGTAATTCTTCCGCCGTAAACCTTTTTCCAGTCCCACGCACGTTCAAGGAATTTTTCTCTGCCCAAATCTTCCTTGGTAACGCCTTCTTTTCTCATGGCCTCAACAATTTTTGCCTCGGTTGCAATTGAAGCGTGGTCCGTACCGGGAAGCCACAGGGCAGAATATCCCTGCATACGTTTCCAGCGGATTAAAATATCCTGCAAGGTTTCGTCAAGGGCGTGTCCCATATGAAGCTGTCCCGTAATGTTCGGAGGGGGCATTACGATTGTGTAAGGCTTTTTGTCCTTGTCAACCTCTGCGTGAAAATAGTTTCCCTTTAGCCAAAAGTCATAAATACGGTCCTCAAATTCCTGAGGATTGTAGGCTTTAGCCAGTTCCTTTGCCATAATTATCGCTCCTTTATAATATGATTAGTTTGTTTTTTGATATTAAGTAATTTTTGAATTTTAACGGCGGCATTTTGCTCTACAACATTCGGTTGTTATTTTACACCCTGCGGTTGTTTAAGAATACTGCATATAAACAAAAACGCCCCAAGCAAAAAGCTTAGGGCGAATAAAATCCGTGGTACCACCTAAATTCAGAAAAATCTGCACTTAACAGTACGGGCAATAAAAATCCGATACTGCGTCCCCTGTAACGGTGGGCATCCGTTGGAATCTACTGAGAAAAATCCGTTCAGTCCAAAGCTCAAGGGCTACTTCCGCAACTGCTTTAACGAAGATTTACACCGACCATCTTCTCTCTTTGCAAAAAGCCGAGGGTACTCCTCCCTGTCAACGCCTTTATATATTCATTGAAAAAATTATAGCAAACATCGGGGAATATGTCAATAATTTAATTTTTCATTGGGGGCAATTTTCATAAAGTCGAGTACCTCCACACGCAGTCAGAGCAGTAGGGCAGAAACAAGCCGCCCTACCAATAAATCTGAAACTTTTTCTGTATAAACGGACAGCCGCAAGGGCTGTCCCTACACATTGTCCGTAAATACAGAATAACCTATATGTTTTAATTCTTGCCTCCCTCTGTTGAGGGAGGTGTCAAAACGCAGTTTTGACGGAGGGAGAGAAAAACATATATTAAATGTATATGCGAAAATTTATTTTTACATAGTAAATTCCATTATAAAGCAACAGTAGGGACAACCCTTGCGGTTGTCCAAAAAAACCTACAAAAAACTGTGTTTTCCTGTAAAGTACAAAAGACCGGCTCACAAAAGTGAACCGGTCGGATTTTATGATTTAAAGACTTTCAGAGTGCAAAATTACTTTGCGTCATCAAAGCTTGCAAGCTTAGCGAGATGCTCGTACTTCTTCTCTGCAATATCCTCAGCCTCTGTAAAGAGTTTTTCAGCTCTTTCAGGGTTAGAACGGGCAAGTCTGTTGTAACGAACTTCGCCCATAATGAAGTCACGATAAGAAGCACTTGGAGCCTTGCTGTCAAGCATAAACGGATTCTTTCCTTCGTCAGCAAGACGCGGGTCAAATCTGAAGCAGTTCCAGTAGCCTGCTGCAACAGCCTTTTCCTCTTCCTTCTGAGCAATACCCATACCGCCCTTAATACCGTGGTTGATACAAGGAGCGTAGCAGATAACGATTGAAGGACCGTTGTAGCTTTCAGCCTCTGTCATAGCCTTGATGCACTGGTTGAAGTCAGCGCCCATAGCAACCTGAGCAACGTAAACATAGCCGTAGCTCATTGCAATTGCTGCAAGGTCTTTCTTCTTCATTGCTTTACCTGCTGCTGCGAACTGTGCAACAGAACCAACAGGTGTAGCCTTTGAAGCCTGACCGCCTGTGTTGGAGTAAACCTCTGTATCAAATACAAGGATGTTTACGTTTTCGCCGGAAGCGATTACGTGGTCAAGACCGCCGAAGCCGATATCATAAGCCCAGCCGTCGCCGCCGAAAATCCATACGGACTTTTTAGCAAGCTCGTCTTTATCTTTAAGTGTTTTCTTTGCAAGCTCTGCAACTTCGCCGCTTTCGTTTGAAAGAACCTCAAGCTTTTCAATAAGAGTATCGGCTGCTGCACGGTTTGCCTTTGAATCTGTGCTTGTTTCAATATAATTTGCGCAAGCCTCTTTAACGTCTGCCTTATCAGTTAAGTCAGCAATTTTTTCAACATATTCAGCAAGTCTGCTGCGGATAGCCTTCTGTCCTAAAGCCATACCGTAACCAAACTCGGCGTTATCCTCGAACAAGCTGTTCTGCCAAGCAGGACCAAAGCCCTTTTTGTTTACTGTGTATGGAGTTGCAGGAGCTGAACCGCCCCAGATTGAAGAACAACCTGTTGCGTTTGCAATAAACATTCTGTCGCCGAAGAGCTGTGTAACAAGCTTAGCGTAAGGTGTTTCGCCGCAGCCTGCGCAAGCGCCGGAGAATTCAAGCAAAGGCTGTTTGAACTGACTGCCCTTAACTGTTGATTCTTTAAACTTCTCATTTACTGCGGGCTTATCTTCAAGTGTAAGACCATAGTTGAATACTTTCTGTGAAGGCATCTGAGAATCAATAGACTTCATAACAAGAGCCTTCTCGCCCTTCTTGCCGGGGCATACCTGAGCACAAGAGCCGCAGCCTGTGCAGTCAAGTGTTGATACGGTCATTGCGAACTTAAGACCCGGAACACCAATCATAGGAATAGACTTTGTTCCTTCCGGAGCGTTTGCAAGCTCTTCTTCTGTAAGAGCAACAGGACGGATTACAGCGTGAGGACATACATATGAACATCTGTTACACTGAATACAGTTTTCAGGCTGCCACTCGGGAACGTCAACTGCGATACCTCTCTTCTCATAAGCGGAAGAACCGTTAGGAGCAGTACCGTCAACGTGATCCATAAATGCAGATACAGGAAGCTTGTTGCCCTTGTAAGCATTAACGGGCTTTAAGATTTCGTTTACATATTTAACAACGTCTTCTCTGCCTTCTGTTGCTGCGTCTGTTACTTCGTCATCTGTGCAGTTTGCCCACTCTGCAGGTACTTCAACCTTCTTAAGGTCTGACATACCTCTGTCAATAGCAGCGTGGTTCATATCAACAATAGCCTGTCCTTTCTTGCTGTAAGAAAGTGTAGCCTTTTCTTTCATATATTCCTTAGCCTGTTCAGCAGGAATAATATCGGCAATCTTGAAGAATGCAGACTGTAAAACTGTGTTGATACGTCCGCCGAGACCGATTTCCTTACCGATTGCTATACCGTCGATTGTGTAGAAGTTAATCTTCTTCTGAGCAAGGAGTCTCTTCATTTTGCCGGGGAGACGCTTGTCAAGCTCTTCAACGTCCCAAGGACAGTTAAGAAGGAATGAACCGCCTTCCTTAAGGTCGTCAACCATATCATATTTATCAACATATGACGGGTTATGACAAGCAACAAAGTCAGCCTTGCTGATGTAGTAGGTTGATTTGATTGGCTTGTTACCAAAACGGAGGTGAGAAACTGTAAGTCCGCCTGATTTCTTTGAGTCATATGCAAAGTAGCCCTGAGCATACATATCTGTATGGTCGCCGATAATCTTGATGGAGTTCTTGTTTGCACCAACAGTACCGTCAGCGCCAAGTCCCCAGAACTTACAGGAGCTTGTTCCGGCAGGAGTTGTATCCGGATTTTCAACAATATCAAGTGAAAGATTTGTAACGTCATCAACGATGCCGATTGTAAATCTCTTCTTAGGTGTTGCGCTTTCAGCATTTCTGTAAACTGCAACAATATCTCCCGGAGTTGTATCCTTTGAACCAAGACCGTAACGTCCTGTATAAACCTTAACGTCAGAGAAATCTGAGCCGTTAATTGCTGCAAGAACATCAAGGTAAAGAGGCTCGCCGATTGAACCGGGCTCTTTTGTTCTGTCAAGAACAGAAATAGTTTTTACTGTTTTAGGAAGCTCGCTTAAAAGGTAATCTGCAACGAAAGGTCTGTAAAGTCTTACCTTAATAAGACCAACCTTTTCACCTGCTGCGTTAAGATAGTCAACAACCTCTTCTGTGCAGTCGCAAACAGAACCCATAGCAACAATAACGTGCTCTGCGTCCTCGGCACCGTAGTAGTTGAACGGCTTGTAGTCTGTGCCGGCTTTGGCATTGACCTTGTTCATATATTCTACTACAACCTCGGGAATTGCGTCATAGTACTTGTTGCAGGCTTCTCTTGCCTGGAAGAAGATATCGTCGTTCTGAGCTGTACCTCTGATTACGGGATGCTCAGGGTTTAAGCTTCTGCGTCTGAATGCCTCAACAGCGTCCCAGTCAAGCATATCGCCTAAATCGTCATAATCCCAGGTTTCGATTTTCTGAATTTCGTGAGAAGTTCTGAAACCGTCAAAGAAATGCAGGAAAGGAACTCTGCCCTTAATTGCTGAAAGGTGAGCAACTGCGGCAAGGTCCATAACCTCCTGAGGGTTGTTTGAGCAAAGCATTGCATAACCTGTCTGGCGGCAAGCATAAATATCTGAATGGTCGCCGAAGATTGACAATGCGTGGCTTGTAAGAGCACGAGCAGAAACGTGGATAACGCTTGGCAAAAGCTCGCCTGCCATTTTATACATATTTGGAATCATCAAAAGCAAGCCCTGTGATGCTGTGTAAGTTGTTGTCAAAGCACCTGCTGCCAAAGAACCGTGAACTGCACCCGAAGCACCGCCTTCAGACTGCATTTCAGTAACCTGTACTTCTCTTCCGAAAAGGTTCTTTTTTCCCTGTACTGCAAACTGGTCTGTTAAGTCAGCCATTACAGAAGATGGGGTAATGGGGTAAATAGCGGCTACGTCAGTAAAGGCGTAAGAAACGTGAGCAGCAGCGCTGTTACCATCCATTGTTTTCATTTGTCTAGCCATTGGATTTCTCCTCCTTAAATATTAAATGCAGAAATTAACCCTTTAGAAATTCTGCATAGAATGTGTACTTTGATACGCCTATGTACCAAAATAAATTTTAACACTTTTGTTACAAAAAGTAAAGTAATTATGCTATAAAAATTGAATATTTTTGATGTTAATGCCAATAAGAAAAATTACGCCCCTTTTTAAAGAAAATTTTTAAAAAGAAGCGTTTGGTTTTAAAGTTATTGCAAGCTAAATCATTTTATGATTGGAATAATTCGTCTTGTTCCCATTTGGCAGGATTATTATCTATATATCTCCATATTTCCTGATATTCCTTTTCTGTACGGATAATGTGGTCATAATAAGAAGTTTGCCATACAGAAAAGCCTATTTGTTTCGTTATCATTGTTTTTAATGAACGAACAATTGTATGCAGTGTAGAGCGGGATGCCTTCATCCCGCAGTTATTTACCATACCGTTTTTAATTGTGATAATCATATGTATATGATTCGGCATAATTACATATTTATCCACAGTTATATTATCATACGCGTAATTTATGTTTTTTATATACTTATCGGCAGTCTCGCCTATATATGTTAGCTTTATCTTCGGCGGGATGAAGGCATCCCGCCCTACTTTTATTCTTCCTAACATTTGCTTATGTTCTTTTACGCATATTGTTACAAAGTAACAGCCGTTATTGCTGTAATCATATTCTTTTAATCGTGTGTGCTTTCTTTGCGGTAATTCCTTGTTATCATCATTCATTTTCACTTATTTTGCCGTTGTCTTTTTGCTTTTAAAAATGCTGTGGTTCAGAATGAACGACATAATCGGACGGCTGATGAGCTTGATTAAAACTCCCACTACATAGGCAGCAAGAATACTTAATAAAAGCGTAAGCGGTACAACCTTTAAGAATGCAAGAGGATAATCGCCGAAGGTATGTATTGTGGGGGTTATGCTTTTATAAAACGTCTGGTCACAGAACCACGACAGCAAATAAACCGAAAGTGTAATGCTTGACAGGCTGGCAAAAATACTTCTTACAATCTTATTCTTTGTATTTATATTGTAAATCATCAGGAAAAAGCATACAGCCGTAAGCATTGATATAAAATCTCCGTTGTCTGCATAAATAGCCTTAAAGAAGGTGGTGCCCTGTCCTGTTAAAACAACCTTTACAGACTGATAAATAAGGCAAAGCAAAAGCAGACAGGAAAGCAATACCCTGTTTACTTTAATATTGAATTCTCTTATGTATTTTCCAACGACATAATAGGCAACAGGCCAGAAAACTGCTGAAAAAAAGCTTGGCATCATACCGATTGAGGTATCTTCAATTTTAAATTTATTAACCGACATTGGTATAACGCTTAACAAAATGCAGGCAATCATCATTCCTGTTTTTTTCTTCTGACTGTCAAGAGAATTATATGCCGCGTCAATAATGGGCATCAGCACAAACAGGGACACATACATATTTACATACCAGCCGTAGCTTGGCAGATTGCCGCTCCACAAAGCCTGCGCCAGTCGGTAGGGAGTAAGCGCAGTGGTGTCTGCTCCGGGAGCAACCGTTGCAAGCTTGTACCAAATTACCAAAAGTCCGATAATAAGGCTGTTTACCAATATGGGTGTGATTTTTACATAGTGCCGTTTTGATAAATCGGCAGGATGATAATAGCTTAAAGCTCCCGTTACAAGCATAAACAGAGGAACGCATATGAAAAACAAATCCCTGATTACAGTTGTAAAGATGAAGGCTGTGGTATCCTCTTGCCCGATTGTGTAGTAATAGTAATGACCGTTATAAAGGAAAAAGTGAACGCAGGGTACAAAAATCATTGCTATTACTTTAACAAGGTCAAGTCCGAAATCTCTTTTATCTATATTTCTTATGTTGAGAACGTCCTCTTTAAAAGAAAAGGTCTTCTTGGTTTTTTGTATTTTTGCGGTGCTTGCCATTTTAAACCTCCGGGGTTAATTTAGTTGTTCTTTTATTGCGTCTGCCGCATCTGTCAGGTAATTTCCCTGAAAAGCCTCAATCTGTCCCTTGTCAACAAAAGCGGCCATTTCACTGTCAATCGGAACCCTTGCCAGTACCTTTGTGCCTATTTCCTCGGCAATTTCGCTGATTTTGCTCTCTCCGAAAATGCTGTGAATTTTGCCGCAGTCGGGGCATTTAAAGCTGCTCATATTTTCAACAATACCGAGAATAGGAATATTCATCATCTTCGCCATTTTTACTGCCTTTTCAACTATCATTGAAACAAGGTCCTGAGGTGACGTTACAATTACAATTCCGTCAACGGGAATACTCTGGAATACGGTCAGCGCTACGTCGCCTGTTCCCGGAGGCATATCAACAAACATATAGTCAATATCCTGCCAGATAACGTCGGTCCAGAACTGCTTTACCGTTCCTGCTATGATTGGACCGCGCCAGATTACAGGGTCGGTTTCATTGGGCAAAAGCAGATTTATTGACATAAGCTCTATTCCCGTTTCTGTTGCAACAGGGAAAATTCCGCTGTCGTTGCCCTGACATTTTTCCTTTATTCCAAAAGCCTTGGGTATTGACGGACCGGTAATGTCTGCGTCCAATACTGCTGTTCTGTATCCCATTCTGTTAAAGGCTACTGCAAGGCTTGAGGTAACAAGGCTTTTTCCTACTCCGCCTTTTCCCGAAACAACGCCGATAACCTTTTTTACAGAGCTTAAAGGATTAAGCTTTTCGTGTAAATCCTTTTTTTCTTCTCTGTCGCTGCAATTCTCTGTGCAGCCGGAGCAATCATGTGTGCATCCCATTAAAAATACCTCCAATATTACATATGTTTTTATTATACCATAAAAAGAAACAAAATAACAGCCAAAATCCCCCTTGCTTTTTTATTTATTATAGACAAAATTCAAGTAAATTTTTTTATTCAGAATTTTGAATAGGTTGAATTTTGTGTTTAATAAAGCAAAAAGACTCTCGGTATCGAGAGCCTTTATTATAAAGCTGTATTGAATTATGTCTGTTCTTCAATTGTGGGCTGTTCTGTGGGAGCCTCCGTAGGTTCTTCTGTGGGAGCCTCTGTGGGCGCTTCTGTCGGTGCCTGGGTAGGAGCCTCTGTGGGTGCTTCCGTAGGCGCTTGGGTAGGAGCCTGTGTAGGTGCTTCTGTATGTTGCTCCGTAGGTTTTTCGGTAGGCTTTTCCTGTTGAGTTTCCGTTGGGGCAGTTGTCTGAGCTGCTGAGGTTGCCTGTGCAGTTGTTGAGGGGACAGTTGTTGCTTTATTGTCCGGTGCTTTGCCGTTTACAAAAAGCGCAACTGCAACAGTTCCGACAATAAGAAGTACAACAACAATAACAACGGCTACGGTTACGGCTGTTTTATTGTTTTTCTTCTTTTTGTTGCGGTTTCTTTTTTGAGCAGGTACGGCGGAATTGCTGTAAATATTGTTGTCATCATCTTGGTTATCGCCTGTCTGCTCGTTAAAATCGTCGCCGTAATCGGTGTTGCGGTTTCTTTTTTCCTGTTCCTCTCTGCCTATGTCAAACTCCGGAAAATCATCAATATTTTCTTGGAAATTATCCGTATTTTCGCCCTTAAAAGCGTCTGTTTTGTTTATTCCTGTTTCCTTTTTATTTCTATCGGTAAAGTTTTCAAAATTATAATCTTTTTCGTCCATTTTATAACCCCTTTCTATGTAAATTAAAAGTTATAGTGACCTTTCTTAAATAATAAAACAGCAGGATAAATTTGTCAACAGAAAGCCGTCGGTTAATGTATAAAGCAGTAGGCACAACCCTCCCACTTGTCCGCAAAACAATTACCCCAACTCAGTAGGGACAACCCTTGCGGTTGTCCGCAGCATAAAACATTTCCGAATGATTGGTATGGCGGGATGTTTCCGCCCCCTCATAGGGGAATTGAGGGGGTATGGCAGTCGCCCATACCCTAACGAGTGAATTAAGCATAAAACACAAAATTATTTTTGAAATTTGTCCGGCGGGATGTGGGCAAGCCGCCATACAATTATTTAGGGACGTCGAGACGCCGTCCCCTACAATTCAGCCTGAAAGTTCTGCGGTGTTATCGGACAACCGCAAGGGTTGTCCCTACACATTGTTTGCAAATACCGCATAACTTATATATTTTAATACTTGCCTCCCTCTGACGAGGGAGGTGTCAAAACGCAGTTTTGACGGA
>CAMFFI010000035.1 GCA_945949625.1 uncultured bacterium
TCCTGCATACAGACCGTCGGTAGGCTCCATTGAGGTTGCGTGCATAAGACCGCATTCAACAACATTGAATACAGAGCCTGTTGCCATAAGCTTAAACTCATCGCCGGGGTGAATTTGTCCCTCTTTAAGCCTTACATATATAATAACGCCCTTGTAGCTGTCGTAGTAGCTGTCAAAAATCAAAGCTCTTAAGGGTGCGTTTGCGTCGCCTGTGGGAGCAGGAATATCGGATACGATTTTTTCAAGAACTGCGTGTATATTTATTCCTGCCTTTGCAGAGATTTTCGGAGCGTCCTGAGCAGGAATACCGATTACGTCCTCAATTTCGTTGATTACTCTGTCGGGGTCTGCGCTGGGCAAATCAATTTTGTTTACAACGGGAACAATCTCCAGACCGCTGTCAACGGCAAGATATGTGTTTGCAAGAGTCTGAGCTTCAATTCCCTGGGACGCGTCAACAATCAGCACCGCACCCTCGCAGGCGGCAAGGGAACGTGAAACCTCATAGTTAAAGTCAACGTGACCGGGAGTATCAATAAGGTTAAATAAGTAGTCGCTGCCGTCGTCTGCTTTGTAAACAACAGAAACCGCCCTTGCCTTAATTGTTATTCCTCTTTCACGTTCAAGCTCCATATCGTCAAGAATCTGAGCCTCCATATCACGGCTTGAAACCGACTGCGTCTGCTCTAAGATTCTGTCGGCAAGAGTAGATTTACCGTGGTCAATGTGTGCAATAATACTGAAATTTCTGATTTTATCCTGTGGAAAAGACAATCTGATCACCTTTTATATTCAAACTTGTAAATTTATATATTTAAAATATTATATCATAAAATTACTGCTGTAAGCAACATTAACAGGCAGATTTTACAAGCTGTTTTTAAAAAATCGGTACAAAGGGCAATCGGTGTTGAAAAAATTCAAATCAGATGCTATACTGAAAAAAACTGATTAGAGGCGATAATATGCAGACAAAGGGACAAATTGCAAGAAAATATTTTGAGGACGGCTACAATTGCAGCCAGTCGGTTTTGCTTGCTTTTGCAGAGGATTTCGGCCTTGATAAAAAAACTGCGGCGTTGATTTCCTCCTCATTTGGAGGCGGAATGGGCAGATTAAGAGAAGTCTGCGGAGCCGTAAGCGGAATGTTTATGGTTTTAGGTTTGAAATACGGCAACGATAACCCCAAGGCTTATGAAATTAAGCGCGAGCTTTATAAAAAGGTTCAAAAGCTTGCAGAAGAATACAAAGCGGAAAACGGCTCAATCATTTGCAGAGAGCTGCTTGGAATTTCAAAGGAAGGGGCAAGCCTGCCTGTTCCTGAAAAACGAACCGATACGTATTACAAAAAGCGTCCGTGTTCTCAGCTTGTGGAATATGCGGCTGATTTGGTTTTTGAATTTATACAGAATAATCCTTAAAATATGCTGTTGAAAATAGATTTTATGTCAGCTCCTGTTAAGCTTTTCAGGAGCTGACATTTTTATTTTTGAAAACGGAGAGTAGTTTACAGTTTGTTTGTTAATATTTTTGAATTTCCAGATATTGAGAATTTCCTTTTCCTTGAGCAACAATTCTGTATTTTGAGTTTGAGTTATAGTTATAAAAGAAATTGTTCACATAGCTACTGTTTCCTTTTTCTGTAATACGCAGCCATTTATCATTTGTGTTGCTGATAATTCCGATGTATGAATCGCTTGTCAGAGGCTTATCGTTATCTATGCGTATTGTTACTTTTCGAACATAACCGTCTTCAAGGAAGCAATCGTTATTTAAACCGTTAGTATAATAATTATTTTTTATAATAACTCTTTTGCCTAAGGTAATCTCTGTTTCACCGTTTAACTTTGTTGAAATACCGCCGCCTAACTGCTTTGATTTATTGTTGGTGATTTCAACATTATAAAAACGTGAGTTTCCATAATACATACCTGAAACATTATGATACTCAACGCTTACTCCGCCGCCGTTGCCCTCGGCATAGTTGTTGGTTATTTTGCAATTCTCAACAGTTATTGAATAATTTAACTGTTGTATTCCGCCGCCGTTACCGGTTGTGTTTCCTCCGGTTATAGTTCCCATATTTGTGCCTGATGAATCTGTAATTGTAAAATCACCGCCATAGGCAATTATTACAGAACCGTCTTCTCTTGGTGCGTTAAGCTTGCGGTCTATGGTATATCCGTTTAAATCAAGTGTAAGTTTAGTTTTACCTATATGCATCCCGTTGTCATATATTGCGCCGTTTTTAAATCCGTTACCTGTACCAAAGTAGGTGTATCCGTCAGCATTGACATATGCACTCCAATCTTCTTTAAGCTTCAGTGTAATATTTTTGCCCTGCACTGAAGTTACGGCTTCGTTCCAAGCGTCATCAATTTTGGAATAATGTGTAACGTAACCGTCAATTATAAGATCGGCTCCTCCTTCTTCTTTGGAGCTTCCGGAGCTCTTTTCTATAAAGTAACACAATTCGTTGCTGTTTATAGCGTGGAAATAAACAGCAATAGTCAAGCCGTCTTCACCCGATTTATAAGTATTTATTGCTTTATCTAATTCATATACAGGTATTTTAGTATAATAGCCCATATAACCCCATTTGTACATTTTTCCTGCAATTAAGTATTTTGCATCATCAGGAACATTAAGACCTTTGGAATTTAGGAACTCACGCAAAGTGTATTTTCCGAAATCCTTATACTCATTTTTTATTATCCAGTTGATTTTTTCCATATATTTGTCGAAATACTTATTAAGCTTTTCATCGGTACTCATTGTTGGAAATATATCCTTATAATTATTTAAGGCTCTGAGCATATCCGGTTGAGCGTAATCTCCGTTTGCATACAGTCTAAGATTTTTAATCTCTGCTTTTCCGATACGCTCGATAGAAGTAACGGTTCCGTCATTTTCGTAATATTTGTTAGCAGAATTTTGTTCTTCATTTGCAATGGAAGTGTAAAATTCTAAAACTTTCTTACTTGTATTTGATATTGTTTCTGCTTCTTCTTTTAAATTATTGATATAATCTTCATTTGAAGAAGTTTCGCACATTTCAATTAATGTTCTTATGATGGTTCCCGTTGCTTTTATGTAGGTTGAAATAATTTTGCTTTCATAAACATGACTTGCTTTAAGTGCATCACCGCCGAAATGGAGCTTTTTGTTTTGTGCGTTAAAATAGTTTTTAAATGGATTTTTGTCCTGACCGGTTGCCTGATTTGTAATATATTTTTCAATATTTTCAATGGTACTTCTCATAGAATCAGACGCATCGCTTTCTATAAGTTCTATAAGGCTCTTTTGATATTTTGCGATATTGGTAGTGCACTTGCCTATTGATTCATTAAGCTTGGCAATTTTCTTTCTATCGTCGGATGTCGGTTCGGCTTTTGCCTGAAGTTCCTTAAGTTCTTTTTTATATTCCTGCAAAGCGTTCTTGTCCTTCACAATGTATGAAGCGTATTTGTCTGTCTTGGAGCAATAAGTGGACAATGTATCGCATAAGCTGTTAAAGGTTTTATTATCGGCAAGCTCTTGCTCAACAGCGATTCCGGTTATTGTTTCTTTGATTTTGTCCAGCTTATCGTTCAAATCTTTAAACGGGTCGGCTTTTTCCGCCTGAGGTAATATGCCTTTTGCAATATAGTTGAACACAATTTTGCAGATGTCGCCGACATACGGTACCTTGCCTACTACGCCGGCAAGATTTTCTGCGTATTTATTGATAACTTCAATTGCAATTTCTTTTGCTTTTTCCTCTTCGGTTTTAGCCGAAACGCTTACCATACCGATTGTAGCAGTTGATAAACAGCAGATTATCACAAGAATAAAAGATGTGATTTTTAATGTGACTTTTTTCATAATTGATTCTCCTTTACAAGTTTATTTTTATCAGGGGTTTGTTTCCCCTTTTCTTTGACTTAAGTATATCACCCCGACTGTGACAACATACGGACAAAAAATATACTATTTTAAAAATTTTTTAAATTTTTTCAAAATTTATTTCAATATTCCGCTTTCTGCTTTTATATATGCACATTATACATAACGGAGTGCAACAAAAGTGCAACAAAAATACACTTTTTATAAAAATTTTTTAAAAATTCGAGAACCTCGACCGTTTCGGTGCAGTTTCCTAAAAAGCAAAAAAACCGACTGATTTTTCATCAATCGGTTTAATTCAAATAAAACTATGTTGCTTACAAATTTTCGGTGTTGTATTTTGGCGGCTCTGTTTGATAGATATTATTTCCCTTGCTGTCAATTACAACAATACAGGGGAAATCCTCAACTGTATATCTTCTAACTGCCTCTGTGCCTAAATCCTCATAGCAAATAAGCTCCTCGATTTTTATGCTTTTTGCAATAAGTGCGGCGGCACCGCCGATTGCGGCAAAATAAACGCCGCCGTTTCTTACAATTGCGTCGATTACATCCTGGTTTCTGGCTCCTTTTCCTATCATACCCTTAAGTCCGTTATCCATAAGAGCAGGTGCGTATTTATCCATTCGATAGCTGGAGGTAGGTCCTGCCGGTCCTACTGCATAAGGAGGCTTTGCCGGAGCAGGCCCCACATAATAAATAGTTTCTCCTTTTATGTCAACAGGCAGTTTTTCGCCCTTTTCAATAAGCTCAAAAAGTCTTTTATGGGCGGCGTCTCTGCCGGTTATCATTGTTCCGGTCAAAAGTACGCTGTCGCCTGCTTTCAGATTTTTTATGTCCTCATCCTTTAAGGGAAGTGTGATTTTTTTCATACAGCCAATCTCCTTTTACAAGCGTTCCGCTTAAATTACAGCACTTTTATGTCTTGCGGCATGACAGCATATATTTACGGCAACAGGCATACCGGCTATATGCGTCGGTGCGGTTTCAATATTTACACCGATTGCGGTGGTGTTTCCCCCTAAGCCTGCGGGGCCAAAGCCCATTTTGTTGATTTTTTCAAGAAGCTCCTGCTCCAATGCAGCATATCTTGCGTCGCTGTTTTGGGTATCTATTGAGCGGAAGGTGGCTTTTTTTGCAAGCTCTGCGCACACCTCGAAATCACCGCCTATTCCGACTCCCACAACAATGGGGGGACAGGGATTAGGTCCTGCTTTTCTTACCGTATCGAGAATAAAGCTTTTAACGCCTTCAACGCCGTAGGAGGGAGTAATCATTTTTATTGCAGACATATTTTCACTGCCGAAGCCCTTGCCGCCTGCAAGAATTTTAATCTGATTTCCGCTGACAATCCTTGTATGTATTACGGCAGGAGTGTTGTCTTTTGTATTGATTCTGTCAAACACAGGGTCGGCTACAATGCTTTTTCTGAGGTAGCCTTCCTCATAGGCTTCCCTTACCCCTTGATTTACAGCCTGCTCAAATGAGCCGTCCTCGATTACAACCCTGTCGCCGTATTCAACAAAAAGAACAGCCATTCCGGTATCCTGACAAAGGGGAATCATTTCATTTTTTGCAATTTCATCGTTTTCTATTATCTGGCTTAAAACGCTTTTGCCCACAGGCGATTTTTCCGTTTTTTCTGCGTTTTTAAGTGCGTTCATTATATCGTCGCCGATAAAGTAATTGCAGTCCGTAAACAGCTTTTTAACGGTTTTTGTAACTGTTTCTGCTTGAATGCTCCGTATTTCCATTTACTTCCTCCTGAAATTTTATTTTATGTGAAATTATAGCTTGCCCAGTGCCTCGGCACGAAATTCGTGCAGTGGCGGCAGATATTGCGGCTGTCAATTAATGCAGGAAAGCGTTTTCTGATGATTGATAGGGCATCTTGCCTGCAAACCGCCGTTTTAATGTGTTCTTTTCTCTCCCTCCGTCATCAGAGAAAGGCAAGATTTAATGCATACAGGTTATCGGTATATGCTGACAATGTGTAGTGACAGCCCTGCAAAACATATTTATATTATAAAATATTTTACAGCCTATTTCAATATTAAAAAAAATATGCTATTATTTTAATAATAAACGGTTTTCTTTGCCAAATGTTAAGAAAATCAACATATTTTTGTCACATTAAAATATTATTTTTAAATCGGCATATAAAAATTTTTTTCGGAGGTTTATAATGAGCAAAATTTTAGTAGTTGATGACGAAGCAAGAATAAGACAAATTATAAAGAAATACGCCGAATTTGAAGGCCATACAGTATGTGAGGCGGTTGACGGAATGCAGGCAATTGATGTTTGCAGAGAACAGAATTTTGACCTGATTATTATGGACGTTATGATGCCTGAGCTTGACGGATTTTCAGCCTGCAAGGAAATCAGAAAATTTTCAAACACACCTATTATTATGCTTTCTGCAAGAGGTGAGGAATACGACAAAATCCACGGCTTTGAGCTTGGAACGGACGATTATGTTGTTAAGCCCTTCTCACCGAAGGAGCTTATGATGCGCGTTAATGCAGTAATCAAAAGGAGCAGTGCCGATACGGGCGGAGTAAACGACGTTTTCAATTACGAGGGTTTATCGGTTGATTTCAGCGCAAGAATTGTTACCATTGACGGAGAACGTGTTGAAATGACGCCTAAGGAATACGAGCTGTTTTTCTATATGGTCAAAAACAAGGGCATAGCTCTTACAAGAGAAAAGCTCATCAGCGAGGTTTGGGGATATGACTTTTTCGGCGATGAAAGAACCTTGGATACCCATATCAAGCTTTTGAGAAAAAGCCTTAAGGAATACAGCAGATGTATTGTTACATTAAGAGGAGTAGGTTATCGCTTTGAAGCAAATTAATTGGAAGTTACTTCCGCTTAAATTTAAGCTTGCAGTATATTTTTGGGTGATTGTCTGCGCAATGCTTGTGCTTTTGTGGATTTTTCAGATAGTTTTTCTTGAAGGCTTTTATAAATCAATAAAATCTACTCAGGTAGAGCAAAGCGCAAAGCAAATTTCCATAAGCATAAAAAATAACAGCAACGCGGAAGAAATAATAAATGAAATTTCCAGAAGAAACGGACTTTCCGTGTATGTCTATGATACCTCATCGCCGATTTTTCTGAAAAAATACTCCTGTGATTATAACAATCTTACAGGAAAGAACGATTTTGAAGAGCATAAGGCTTACAAATATTATCGTGAGGCATACAACAACGGCGGTACATATTTAGGCACTACAACGCTGGAAACGGATTTACGGTCAATTCAGCAGTTTCAGAGTATTATCAGCAATCAGGACGATACGGACAACGGCAGTCAAACAGCCGATAATAACGTGACGATTTCCCCAAAGGAATATGACAGATACAGATATGAAAATATGGTCTTTGCGGAAATTATCAAAATTGACAAGGACACAGAGTATTTTGTGCTTGCAAATTCCATAATTACACCTGTCAGTTCTGTGGTTGACACCTTGAGAGTACAGCTTATTGTTGTATCTTCAATTGTGTTCCTGTTTGCAATAGTGCTTTCGTTTTATGCGTCACGAAGAATTGCCAAGCCCTTGTCCGATATGAACAAAACCGCAAAAGAGCTTGCAAAGCAAAACTACAATGTTGAATTTAAGGGAAGCGGATACCTTGAGGTTAAGGAGCTTAACGACACCTTAAACTATGCAAGAACAGAACTTTCAAAGGTGGAAAAGCTCAGACAGGAGCTTATCGCCAATATTTCTCACGATTTAAGAACGCCCCTTACTATGATAAAGGGCTATGGAGAAGTAATGAGGGATTTGCCGGGAGAAAATACTCCGGAGAATATCCAGATTATTATTGACGAGGCAAGCCGCTTAAGCACGCTTGTAAATGATTTGCTTGATTTGTCAAAGCTTCAGGCAGGCGCACTTACCCTTGACGAAAACGTATTCTGCCTTACCGACAGTATCCGTGATATATTTAAGAGGTATTCAAAGCTGAAGGAGCAGGACGGCTACAACATTGTGTTTGAAAGCGGTGAAAATGTGCTTGTTAAAGGCGATGAGCTGAAAATGAGCCAGGTAATTTATAACCTTATGAATAACGCAATAAATTATGCCGGCGAGGATAAAACCGTTATTGTAAGGCAGATTGTTAAGGATAACACCGTTAGAATCGAAGTAACCGACCACGGAGCAGGTATTCCAAAGGATAAGCTGGAATATATCTGGGACAGATACTATAAGGTTGATAAGGAGCATAAAAGCGCCATTATCGGAACAGGTCTGGGACTTTCAATTGTTAAGAAAATACTTGATTTGCATAATGCAGAATACGGTGTTATAAGCACAGAAGGCGAAGGCAGCACCTTCTGGTTTGAGCTTGAATGTGTTCGCAGCACAAACTCGGAGGATAACGACCTGCCCAAAGAAATAAAGTAATACAACGTAATCAGGCATTAAAATAAGTCCCTGTCTTGAAAAAGGCAGGGACTTTTGAATGTATATTAACTAAAATAAAAAGCGGAAAGCCGAAGCTTTCCGCTGTGTTTTTAAAAGAAACTGCCACGAAACAGTCGGGCAAAAACAGGTTTTGTAATATCAATCTGTCTGCCTGAACTGCGTGTCGAGGCACTCGACTTTTATAAAACTTAAAAAAGCTTAAAACAAATTATTTGTTTAATCCTTCATATACTGCAACTGCACAAGCAACAGTAGCACCAACCATCGGGTTGTTACCCATACCGATAAGTCCCATCATCTCAACGTGAGCAGGAACAGAAGAAGAACCTGCAAACTGAGCGTCGCCGTGCATTCTGCCCATTGAGTCTGTAAGACCGTAGGAAGCAGGACCTGCACCCATATTATCGGGGTGAAGTGTACGTCCTGTGCCGCCGCCGGAAGCAACGGAGAAGTACTTTTTACCGTTTTCAATAGCCCATTTCTTGTATGTACCTGCAACAAGGTGCTGGAAACGTGTTGGGTTTGTTGAGTTACCTGTAATTGAAACGCCAACATTTTCGTGCTGCATAATAGCAACGCCTTCACGAACATCGTCTGCGCCGTAGCAGCGTACTGCTGCACGCTCGCCGTCAGAGAAAGCTCTCTCTTCAACGATTTTAAGCTCGCTGGTGAAATAGTCAAATTCAGTTTTTACATATGTAAAGCCGTTGATTCTTGAAATGATATAAGCAGCGTCCTTACCAAGACCGTTTAAGATAACTCTTAAAGGCTCTTTTCTTGCTTTATTAGCGTTTCTTGCAATACCGATAGCGCCCTCTGCTGC
>CAMFFI010000036.1 GCA_945949625.1 uncultured bacterium
TGTCTCGGCGGACATATGGGTATTCTTGCCGCAGGCGAAAAAGCAATTTCCACAACAAACAGAAACTTTGTGGGCCGTATGGGCCACGTTGACAGCGAGGTTTATCTTGCAAGTCCGGCTGTTGCCGCTGCAAGTGCTGTAACAGGCTACATCACAGACCCTGCGAAGCTTTAATAAAGGGAGGTTTACAATATGAACGCAAAAGGTACAGTACATAAGTTCGGAGATAATGTTGATACAGACGTTATAATTCCTGCACGTTATCTTAACACAGCCTCTCACAAGGAGCTTGCCGCTCACTGTATGGAGGACATTGACAAGGAGTTTGTAAACAAGGTTAAAGAGGGCGACATTATGGTTGCCGAAAAAAACTTCGGCTGCGGAAGCTCCAGAGAACACGCTCCTATTGCCATAAAAACATCAGGTATTTCCTGCGTTATCGCATCAACCTTTGCAAGAATTTTTTACAGAAACGCAATCAACATAGGCTTGCCTATTCTTGAATGTGACGAGGCGGCAAAGGATATTAAAGAGGGAGATACTGTTTCGGTTAATTTTGATACAGGCGTTATTACAAACGAAACCACAGGAAAAACCTATCAGGCAGAGCCTTTCCCCGAATTTATCCAGAACATTATCAAAAAGGGCGGACTTATTAAGTCTATTATGTAATGTCAGGTGATATTGATAAAAGAAGTCATAAAATGAAATTTCCGAAAATCGCTGTAATATCAATATTATCTGTTACAACAGTAATTTCAATTGTAGTTTTAATATTCTGCAATTTCACTGCCTTGGGTTACAGAATGACAGTTTCGTTTCATGGCTTTAAGGAAATAAGCAATAATATTTATGTTGACGAAAACTATGCAGGAGATACGTCAATCTTTCTTGAAAGGATTGACAAAGCAAAAAGCAGAGTGGAGAAGTTTTTTGGAAATACCGAAAGCTCTCCCATAATTATAATTTCCGGAAGTAAAGAAAAGTTAAGCAGACTTGGAGGCGATCACGATACAAAAACGATTGCCTTTAACGGTTCAAAAAGCTACATATCACTTTCTGTCAATTATACAGATACCGATATTATTGCACACGAGTTAACCCATTCCGAGGTGCATTACCGCATTTTAAAAGGTAAATTTTTTATTAACACCAATTTGCCGGTATGGTTTGATGAAGGGCTGGCTATGCAAAATGACTGCCGCAAGGAGTTTGACGACAGCCAATGGGAAGCCTTAACAAGAAACAGCGAGAACTTGGAGGATATTTCCCAATATACAACTCCAGAAGCCTTTTACAATCAAGATAATGAAATAACAACAGAACACTACATATTGGCAAGGCATACGGTAAAAGATTGGATTGAGCAAAACGGAAAGGATAAGCTGTTTTCTATACTCACTGACTTAAATTCAGGCAAAGCCTTTGACGATGTATTTTGCTAAGCTTGTTTATACGATAATTACAATATGCTGACTTATTAAGTCTATTATGTAACAGAAAAAACACATAAATACCAGTGCAGGCGGAGAAAAATTCTCCGCCTGTTATTTTTTTGGAAACTGCTGTGAAACAGTGGGACGAAACAGGTTTTGCAATATCTATCTGCCTGTTAGAATTGCGTGTGGATACACCGGTTTTTTTGCATTATTACTGCTGATTGAGTATTATCCCTTTGTATCACTTTCCCTCATTGACACAAAGCCCTGTGAGTAATATAATAAGGGTATATTAACTAAGGGTGATAAAATGAAAACTTATACAATAATTGCCGGTGCAGATGATGTGGGAAAAAGAGTTTACCTTAATCTTATGCAGGCAAAGCCCAATAGCTTAGGACTTGTATTCTGCGATTTAACCTCGGTTTATCTTGTGGCTAAAAATCCTGTTCAATGTATGGAAAAAGGCTATAATTTCACCGTTGAAACCACTCTTTTAAGCGATGAGGCAATTCTGCTTGCCAAAATGGCAAAGGAAAAAGGGTACGAGGTTCACCTGCATTTTATAGGAATAGACGACCGTTTCGGTCTTTTAAGCGAAGAATGTAAAAATGTTAAGCTTGAAAGATTTTATAAGCAGACGGAAAATTTGCTAAAGCTATTGCCCTGCTGCGACTGCGGAGTTTTCGTTGACAACAGGGAAGATTTTCGCTATCTTGCAAAATATAAAAACAACAATATCACCTTTAATGAAGAACAGCTCCCCGGCTGGCTTGAGTATATAAAAAAGGAATTTCAAAACCTGTGAAAGGCTGAATAATAATGAAAAAATACGATTACTTAATTGTGGGCAGCGGATTGTTCGGTGCGATTTTTGCCTATGAAATGAATAAAAGGGGCAAAAAGTGCCTTGTAATTGACAAACGCTCCCATATAGGCGGAAATGTTTACACAAAAGAGATTGAGGGAATACAGGTTCACCGGTACGGTGCCCATATTTTCCATACCTCAAATAAGGAGGTCTGGGATTATGTAAACCGGTTTGCTGAATTTAACCGCTATACAAACTCCCCGATGGCAAGATACAAGGACGAGCTTTACAATATGCCCTTTAATATGAATACCTTTTCAAAGATGTGGGGTGTTGTAACTCCAAAAGAGGCTAAGGAAAAAATTGAACAGCAAATCAAAGAGGCGAATATAAGTGAGCCTGAAAACCTTGAGGAGCAGGCGCTGTCGCTTGTGGGCAGAGATATTTACGAAAAGCTTGTAAAGGGCTATACCGAAAAACAGTGGGGACGAAAGGCAACCGAATTGCCCTCTTTCATTATAAAAAGACTGCCTGTCCGCTTTACATATGACAACAATTATTTTAATGATAAATATCAGGGTATTCCAATAGGCGGCTACACCCGAATTATTGAAAAAATGCTTGACGGTATAGAGGTAAGGCTTGATACGGACTTCTTTGAAAACCGCGGAGAGCTTTCGGAAATTGCCGATAAAATTCTGTTTACGGGAATGATTGACGAGTATTTTGACCACTGCTACGGCTGTCTTGAATACAGAAGTCTGCGTTTTGAAACAGAAATTTTAGATGAAGAAAATTATCAGGGCAACGCAGTTGTGAACTACACAGAGTATGAAATTCCCTACACGAGAATAATTGAGCATAAGCACTTTGAGTTTATGTGTCAGGACGAAAGCAAGCGTGTGCCGAAAACGGTTATTACAAGGGAATATCCAAACGACTGGAAGCCCGGCGACGAGCCGTACTACCCTATGAACGATGAAAAAAACAACGCTCTTTACGCAAAATACAAGACTTTGGCCGACAAGGAAAGCAACGTGATTTTCGGCGGCAGACTGGGAATGTATAAATATTTTGATATGCATAATATAGTTGCCGAAGCCCTTAAATGCGTTGAAAATGAAATAAAAAATAACAAATAAGGCTTTTAGCATAAACGCAAAGCAGGCTGTACTTTGGTACAAGCCTGCTTTAACTTTAGTATATTTATTTTAGTACTTTATTCCTTCGTCAACCGTATCGTTTCTTATTGAGGTATGATCGCAAAGTACCCAGCTGTACTGTCCTGTTGTTATGACAGAGCCGCAGTATTCGCAAATTCCGCCGGATTCCATTTTAAGCGGAGCACCGCAGTTAGGACAATTGTGAGATTTCAGCACATTGGTTTCATCCTTTGTTTTAACATCTGTGCTTCTCATAAATTTCATAAGATAACGCATTTCCCAACGTGTGTTCTTATCGCCTCGGATAACCCTGCCTGTTTTTTCCTCTGCCTCGTAATCAATAAATCTTGCACTGAGATACATTGTAACATATTCAAACTGCTTATCACGCTTGTATGCAGTAAGATACGATGTGCTGACTGCAATATTTTCAATATGGTTAATTATACCGCTTCTGATTTTCTCTTCAACCTGTTTTTGCGTTTGCTTGTAGAGGTTATCGTGCATAACAATTCGTACCTTGGAAAGGTCTCTTGCACTCCAGCCCTCCTGAATATCAACAAATACCTCTTTTGCAAAGGTCATAAAATCAGCAGCAGAGAAGTTGGGGTCTTTTTCCTTGATAATTTCCTCAATCTTTGAGGTTCTGTCAGGCACAGTAACAAAATGTCCCGAATTTGAGCCCTGACGCACCTGTCCCGAACGCGTCTTTGTGCCCAGCTTTTTCCTGATAAACATATAAAGAAAAATAACACCCACAATGATAAATGGGAATAGAAAGTTAGGTAAAATGCTAATTCCGCCGCCGCTGCTGTAATTATAGTCATCGTAGTTGTCGTTACCCCAGCCGTCGTTACCCCAGTCGTCACCGACGCCGTAATCATTCTGGTTGCCGAAATCAAGCGGTGAAATCTGTCCGTCTGTCTTGTAGGATACTCCCGTTTCTGCCGCAGTAACGCCTGCACACGCAAAAACAAGCATCAGCGCCATTACAGAAATCAAAAATATCTTTAAGAATTTTTTATTTCTCACCCGTATCACTCCTTAATGATTTAATTTTATAATAAACAGAACTGTCAGTCAATAACATTATGATGAAAAAATTTTCATCAGCGGAACAAATTTTGTACTGACGCTTTACTGTTATTAATCTATAATTTTTTGTCCTGTGTAATGCTTTCATCGGCACAAAGACTTTAAAAAAGAAAGTACCTGCTTTTCCTTGAAAAGATTTATTTTTAATGATAGAATAGCCTCGGATGTGATTTTATGAAAAATATATTTGACGCTCACGCTCATTATGACGATAAGTGGTTTGACGAAAACCGAGATGAGCTTTTGAATTCAATGTGCGAAAAAGGAGTTTGCGGAATTGTGAACGCCTCTGTAAATCTTCAGACTGCAAAAAAGGGAATTGAATTTGCGGAAAAATACCCCTTTATGTTTACAGCCGTAGGCTTTCACCCCGAAAATCTGGAGGATATAGTCCCCGATTATCTTTTGGAAATGGAACGGCTTCTTAAGCACAAAAAAGCCGTTGCCGTTGGAGAAATCGGACTTGACTATCATTGGGATATACCAAGAGAACAGCAGAAAAAGGTTTTTGAAGAACAGCTTGCATTTTCAAAGGACATAAATATGCCTGTTGTTGTCCACGACAGAGAGGCTCACGGCGATACAATGGACTTGCTCAGAAAATATCGACCGAAGGGCCTGGTTCATTGTTTTTCCGGAAGCGTGGAGCTTATGCGTGAGGTTGTAAGGCTCGGTATGAGTATAAGCCTGGGCGGCGTTGTTACCTTTAAAAACGCAAGGCACAGCGTAGAGGTTGCAAGGGAAATTCCTATTGACAGGCTTTTGCTTGAAACCGACGCGCCGTATATGGCTCCCGTACCCTTCAGGGGCAAGCAGTGCAACAGCAGTATGATAATTTACGCTGCGGAAAAAATTGCAGAAATCAGAGGAATGGGTGTTCAGGAACTCCTCGACATTACAAAAGAAAACGCTCTGAGATTATATGAAATTGAGTGAATACTAAAAATCGGGCATACACCTTTGTGTATGCCCGAGCTTTTTATTAATTTTCCTTTAAAAACTCCACAATTTTCTCAAAGCTCATTGAATGTGAGGCTTTTACAAGTACTGTATCGCCCTTTTCAAGAACATTCAAAAGCTGTTTTTCGGCGTCTTCAAGATATTCAAAATAAACAGCCTGTGTGCCGGTTTTTGCTCCGTTATAAATTTCCTTTGCAAGAGGTCCTACGGCAACAACCAAGTCTATCTTCTTTTCTGCGGCAAACTGTCCCACTTCATAATGGAGTGTTTTTTCCGTTTTGCCAAGCTCCTTCATATCGCCTAAAACGGCAACCCTTCTGCCCTTAAAATTAGCAAGAGTTTCAATTGCCGCCTTGACGGAATTGGGATTTGCGTTGTAGCAATCGTCGATTATTGTATATTTTTCGGTATTTACTACATTTGCACGGCTTCCGACCGTCTTGTAGCTTTCAACTCCGGAAACAAGCTGTTCCTTTGTCATTCCCAAGGCATTTCCTATTGCAACTGCCGCCAAAGCGTTTGAAACCATATAGTTGCCTATTGCAGGAATTGTTACGTTAAGTTTTGTGTTGTCAAAGCAAAGAGTGCAGTCAACACCGTTTATCAGGTTATTCTTAATATTTTCGGCGTAAAAATCGTTGCTCTTATCAAGTCCGTAATAAACAGGCTTTATGCCCTTTACTTCCTTAACCTGTCTGAGCTTATCGTCATCGCCGTTAAGGAAAATTTTTGCATTATCGGCCATATTTTCAAACATTTCTGTTTTAGCCTTGAGAACTCCGTCCCTGTCGCCTAAATTTTCAAGATGACAGCTTCCGATAATTGTTATAACGCAGATTGTCGGCTTTACCATTTTTGAAATACGCTTCATTTCGCCGAAATCGGAAATGCCCATTTCAATAACCGCCGCCTGATGCTCCTCTTCAAGTCCGAAAAGAGTAAGGGGCACACCCAGCTCGTTGTTAAGGTTTCCGCTTGTCTTATGAACATTAAATTTCTGACTTAAAACAGACGCAATCATTTCCTTTGTTGAGGTTTTGCCCACACTGCCCGAAATTCCTATTACAGGAATATCAAAGAGCTTTCTGTACTCCTCTGCAATAAGCTTAACAGCGTCAAGAGTGGATTTAACAAGTATATACGGCTTGCTTGGATTTTGCGGCGGCTTTTCGCACAAGGCGCAGACTGCACCTCGCTCATAGCACTTTTCGATAAAGTCGTGGCCGTCAACTCTTGCGCCCTTTATGGCAAGAAAAAGACTCCCCTCTTTTATCTGCCGGCTGTCACGCTCAACAGAGGTAATGGGATAATCAAGATATTTTTCATCGCCTGTAAATTTTCCGCCGCAGGCTTTGGTAATTTGTCCGAGAGTAAATTTTTTCATAATCGTACCTTTTAATTATATTTTTTCAGAGAAACCTCAATTATCTTTTCGCAAAGCTCGCCGTAGTTCATACCCTCAACTGCCGCCTCCTGAGGAAGAAGGCTTGTGGGAGTCATTCCCGGAAGAGAGTTAGCCTCAAGACAATATGCGTCTCCCTTTTCGTCAAGCAAAAAGTCAATGCGTCCGTAGGCACGGAGCTTTAAAGCCTTAAAGCAGTCTTCTGCCGATTCTCTAAGCTTTTTATCTGACATTTCATCAATATTTGCAGGACAAATCTCATCGGTAAGACCTGCCTGATATTTTGCCTTATAATCATAAAAGCCTGTTTTGGGGATTATTTCAATAGGCGGCAGAGCTTTGCCCTCAATAACACCTACGGAGAATTCTCTGCCCTTAACAAACTGTTCAACAACAATTTGTTCTTCGTATTTAAAAGCGTCTTCAACGGAGAGCCTAAACTCCTCCATATTATTTGCCTTTGAAATTCCTACGCTTGAACCGCCTGAGCAGGGCTTGACAACGCAGGGGAACGTATTCCAATTGAAAATGTTTCCGTTTTCCTTATCTTCTCTTGTAAAGCACTGTCCTGCCGGAGTTGTTATATTGTTTTGAATAAGCACGCTTTTTGTAAGGCCTTTATCCATTGCAAGCGCCGAGCCTAAATATCCTGAACCTGTGTATTTAATGCCCAGAACATCAAAGGTTGCCTGCAATTTTCCGTTTTCTCCCACGTCGCCGTGAAGAGCAAGGAAGGTAATGTCTGCCTCTGTGCAGATTTCAGCCACATTTCTGCCTAAAAAGCGGTCTGTTTTATCTTTTCTTAAATTTTTAACAGCCTCAAGGTCGGGCAAATCCTCTGCAACACCGTGCTCCTTTGTAAAGTCATAATTATCCTTAAACAAAGCGTCAATATCGCATATATCCTCTTCGTAGCCCATATAAACATCAAGCAAAACTACGTTATGTTCTCTTTCTCTTAAAGCGTTTGCAACCAAGGAGCCAGACGCTATTGAAACGTCACGCTCGGTGCTTAATCCGCCTGCAAGTACAACTATTTTCATAAGTAACCCTCTTTTGAATTTATTTATTCTCCGATAATCTTAACTAAAACGTGCTTATTGCGTTTTCCGTCAAGCTCATAATAAAAAATCTGTTCCCATGTGCCGAAGTCAAGCTTTCCGTTTGTTACGGCGCAAACAACCTCTCTGCCCATAATGGTTCGCTTTAAATGTGCGTCTGCGTTATCCTCAAACCCGTTGTGTGCGTATTGCTCATAGGGCTTCTCGGGAGCAAGCTTTTCAAGCCATTTTTCATAATCCGAGTGAAGTCCGCTTTCGTCATCATTAATGAACACCGAGGCGGTAATATTCATTGCATTAACAAGGACAAGTCCTTCCTTTATTCCGCTTTCGTTAATCGCCTGCTGAACGTACTCTGTAATCCTTACAATTTTTCTTCTGGCAGGAACATTAAACCAAAGCTCTTTTCTGTAAGATTTCATATTATTTTTATCCTTTCAGCTGTTAAAAGTTAAAGCCGTTATAGCCCCAGTTTTCAATGCCCTGATATGTTATATATGTTTTATCCTGAGGAATTTCAAGCTCCTGCTCCATAATCTTGCAAAACTCCGCCGTGAATTTTTCGTAATATTCCCTTGTAGAACTTCCGAAGATTTTAAGCTCGCCTATTGCGCAGGGAGTATCGTTTTTTCCGCCGAAGTAAAGATGACAGTCGGGAACTATATTAACCATTAAATAACTCTCGCTTTTTCCGGGAAAAACCGAAATTGCCTTGCCCACCTTTGTCTTAACGGCGGTTTCCTGCTGTTTTGTAACATCTTTGCTTACCATTATATTTAAAAAAGGCATATCTGTAACCTCCAAAATTATTTACGTTTTATTATACTACAAAGTATATAGATTTTCAACGGTGATAAACACTCAAATTACTAAAAAAAAGTCGAGTGCCTCGACACGCAATTCGTGCAGACAGTTTGTACTGACTGCAACCTTTTATGCCCGAGCGCAACCGAGCAATTTCCTATAATGTAAAAAAGTCGAGTGCCTCGACACGCAATTCGTGCAGACAGTTTGTACTGACTGTAACCTTTTATGCCCGAGCGCAACCGAGCAGTTTTTATAAAGTAAAAAAATCGAGTGCCTCGACACGCAATTCGGACAGTAGGGACAACCCTTGCGGTTGTCCTAAAAAACCTCCAA
>CAMFFI010000037.1 GCA_945949625.1 uncultured bacterium
AACATTAAAAAAATACAGCAAGTTGGTTAAAACCACTTGACTTTTTATAGGAGAAAATTATGACTATTGAGCAGATTGACAGCTCCAAGGTGTTAATTACATTATGCAGTCAGGATATGAAGGATTACAGACTTGATTTTAACGCAATGGGGTTTTCCAATCCTCATTCAAAAAAGATTTTAAACAGACTGATAAAAATAGTATGCACCAAAACAGGGTTGTCAACAGAAAACAAAAAGCTGCTTATGGAGGCACTTCCCCACCAAAGCGGCTGTCTTATACTTGTAACTTTTATTGAAAAAAGACCTTTGCAGACCAAATATAAAATTAAAAAATTCGGAGAAAATATATGCTTTTCCTTTGAAAACACCGAAAACTTTATGGCGGCTGTTTCGCTGCTTTATAAAGAAAACCTCCGCTTTCACAGCAATAAAGCCTATTTGTTTAACGGAGCATATTACCTTATATTTGAGCATTATCCTCTGCCGCTGAAAGCAAAGAGAATTCTAAATGAATTCGGAAAAAGGAAAAAATGCACAAAAGCCTTTTTATCCGCTATAAAAGAAGCAGGTAAACCCATTTGCGAAAAAAACGCTGTCAGCGTTATGGGAAAAGCATTTTCAAAATAAAACTGATATTATATAAAAAGCCGGCACAAAAAGTGTCGGCTTTTTTGTCAACCATATGGATTGCACCTGAAAATACTTATAATACTAAATTTTGTTGTTCTCGGCAATTTTCTTTAATTCTTCAATTGCCGCTGCACTGTCCTGCGCTTTAAACACAGCCGTACCAGCAACGCAGACATCAACGCCTGCCTTTGACGCTTTGCCTATGGTATCACAGGAAATTCCCCCGTCAGCCTCAATTAAAAGCTTTAGATTTTCCTTTTCAGCCTGCTTTTTTAGCTGTGAAACCTTTGGCAGCATATCCTCCATAAAGCTCTGTCCGCCGAATCCGGGCTCTACCGTCATTACAAGCACCATATACAAATCCTTTAAGTAAGGAAAAACAGCACTTGCAGGAGTGTTGGGCTTTATTACAAGTCCGGGTTTTACACCTCTGCTTTTTATCTTATCGATTGTCTGCTGAATATCGGAGTCACATTCAACGTGGAATGTAATAATATCTGCACCTGCGTCGGCAAAGTCATCTATATATTTAAGCGGCTCGGAAATCATAAGATGAACGTCAAAGGGTACATCGGTATATGAACGGACGGCTTTTATTACCGGTGCGCCAAAGGTAATGTTGGGTACAAAGTGGCCGTCCATTACATCAAGGTGCATAAAATCTGCCTTTGCCTTTTCCATTCTTTCAATTTCCTGTCCCATTTTTGAAAAATCGCAGGATAACAATGAGGGTGCAATTAACATAAAAATACCTTCCTTACGGTTTTTTAATCAGCGGCGCAACAATTGCCGCAACCGCCCAGAATACTGAATATATCATAATTTCAACAGTTCCCAGAACCTGTACTCCTGCATAAAGGCACAAAAGCGTACAGAGCAAAACGCCTAAAATAACGGAAATAAGCTGAATCATTACAGACAAGGATATATTTCCGTTAAGCCTTACACAGCCTGAAATTCCTCTGATAAGGGAAACAAAGCTTCCTCTTGTTGCAAGATATGCACGGGAGCTTTCCTCGGTTTGCTCCTGTAGCTCCTTGCCCACGTTGCCAAGACCTGTGGGAAGCACCTTGACGCTGCGGTAGAATATTCCGAAATCCTCTGCAATTCTTTCCGCGGTAATATTGCAGTCTGTGGTACGTACAAGTATGCTTACGCCGTTTTCCTCTGCTCTTTGCAGCTCGGCGGCAATTTCGGGGTCTGCGCTGTATTTTAATACAAACATAGCCGCAAGCTCTCCTGCTTTTGACAGGTATGTAATTTCCTTGCCCTCCATTCTGTACTTTTCTTCATAGTCGGCAGAAGGAGTATCAATATTGTATTTTTCCATAAGCTCTCTTGAGCCTATAAGGATTCTTTCGCTGTTTACCCAGCCCACAAGTCCCATTGTATCTTCGTACAAAAAGCTTTCAACCTCAGGCAGTCCTCTGCCCTTGTCAATTGCCTTGTCAAAAATCGTGGACATAGGACTTTCAGCCTCTTTTAAAATAGCGGCGCAGGCAATAAGTGCCTCGTCAGCGCCATGGTCAATAAATGTTTTTATTCCGTCAAGGGTAACTCTTCCCTCGGGATAAAGCTCTCTTGCGTCGGCTATAACACCTGTGCTGTCGCAGAATTGCTTAACAGAGGGATAGCTTGACACCATTGCGTTTTTTGAAAGCAATTTCTTGCAAAGTCCTCTTAAAGGCACGTTTACCGCAAGCAAAGTTGCAAGAGGAACGCTTACGGCAGTCATCACCGCCAAAGCGTTAATTGCACCGTCAAAGGAGGTATAAACACAGCCGTAAATAACGGCGACTGTTAACGAAATAATTGTTGTAAAAGGAGCAAATTTTCCTGCCAGCTCTTCGCTTGGGTCGGGCGTATAGGAAATTTTCAAAAAGTTTGAAAGAAAAGACGTTTTGTGCTGATACGCAACCAGCGGTCTTTCAAAAACCGTTCCGCTCATCATCTTTGAGGCTACATCCTCATTTGTGTATATCTTAGCCGCATAAGCCGGAGCATGGGAGCTTACAAACTTAAAGTTATCCTTTACCCTGAGCACCATAAACAGCTTGCCCAGAGTATTTGCAAGAAATCCCAGAATTACTATAACGCTGAAATAGCTTACCGTAAAGGTTTCTGTTCCGATAATAAAGAAGAAATTTACAGCTGCCTGCAAGCCTGCGGCAATTGCCGCAACTGCTAAGGCGGTGTCTGAATTTCCTTTGAATTTCACCAAAGGAGTCAGTCCGCTTACAATGGTTACTCTGTTTATTACTATTGCAAGTGCCAGCAAAAAAACATTTATAACCGCATAAACAATAGGTGCATTTGCAATTGCCGAGCATATCTGCTGAGTGAAAACCCTTACAACAACTGTAATTACCACAGCAAACAAGGATATTATAATCATTGCAAGGCTTCTCATAAACAGCTTTTTTATATTAAGATTAAGCTCGGCAAGAATACTTTTTGCGTCTTCCTTGGAGGTGTAGTCCTCTACTGTTTCGATTTTTTCGGGAGGAACCTCCTGGCTTATCTGTTCCTCTTCACTGGAGAAAAATCCCACAACAGCGTTTGAAACCTTTTCGCCGATTGTATGTAAATCAACCTTTTTCTTAGGCTCCTCCTGAGTTTCGGCTGTGCCTTCCTTTTTTATAACCTGTGAAATTGCCGGGTCATTGGATTTTAAGTACATTTCATATTCTTCTCTTACAACTGAAGAAAACTTTCCGGCTTTAATATGAACCTTGTCCACATCTTTTTCTCTTTGATAAACAGGCACCTTGGAAATGACAACGTGTGTTTTCGGCTTTTTAATGCCGAAAAGCTTTTCGTAATTGCCCTTTATTTCCTCTTTAAGCTGTTCGGGATTTCTCGTTTTGTCCTTTTTGCTTTTATCGTTATCCGTGCCGTTTTCGCCGTCTTTTTTTTCATTGTTTTCGGAAAAATACTCTATTGCCTGTTCTTTTTGCTTTTTATCCAAATCCAAATCTATATCAATTGACTCAAAATCCGTAACGGTTACGTTTCTGATGTGCAAATCCTCAACATCATCGAAAACCTCATCGGAAAACTTGGTATTCTCCGTATATTCAGGCTGTAAGGTGACAAGCTCTTCCTCTTTTTCCTGTTCCGCACCTGCATTTTCTGCGGATTCTTTATCCTCCGTTTTCGGCTTGGTTTCTTCCTCTTTTTTCACCTGAGGCATTGTGCTGTGGGGATTGTCCATAAGAATCTGAGCCTGCATTGTTGTGGCGGCATCCTCGTCAACAAGGGCGTTTTTATCCTTGCTGTCCTCCTCATCATCTATATCAAGGGGATTTTTGTTTTTGTAGCGGACTTCCTTTGAGGTATTGCTGAATATCTCGTCCATTTTCGGTCTGGCACGATATTTTTTTGCAGTTTCCTCCATTTGATCCTTTTCTGTTAAAAAGTGAGTTTCTTCAAGAATATTATCTATTTCCAAATCCTTATTCTGAAATTTTATGGTATCCTGATTAACTTCAGACACATTTTGAGATTTATTACGCTGTTTCTTTTTATTTTTCAATTTAATATCTCTCCTGTTCCTAAAATTTCTTGGTTTTTAGGTTTTATGAAGTATTCAAGGTTTTTATTTTATCTTTGCTGTGCAATCCTATACATTAAAATTCCTGCGGCTACGGACGCATTAAGGGAATCAATATGTCCCTTTATGGGCAGGCTTACAATAGCGTCGCAATGCTCTTTTACAAGTCTGCCTATGCCCTTGCCCTCGTTGCCGATTACAAGCGCCACAGGTCCCTTAAAATCACATTCCGTATAATCGGTTCCGTTCATATCAGCGCCGAAAACCCATAAGCCTTTTTCACGCAGGCTGTCAATACAATTAACAAGGTTTGTCACCCTTGCAACAGGAACATACTCAACTGCTCCTGCCGAAGCCTTGCCTACGGTATAATTCAGCGTTGCACTTCTTCTTTCGGGAATTATTACTCCGTGTGCTCCGGCGCATTCGGCTGTTCGTATAATTGCGCCTAAATTGTGGGGGTCTTCTATTTCGTCAAGAACAATAATAAAGGGCGGTTCGTTTCTGCTTTCGGCAAGGGCAAAAATATCCTCCACCGTTTTGTATTCCTTAACCGACGCAGTAGCAATAATTCCCTGATGAACTGCACCGCCGCTTAAAAAATCAAGCTTTTTTGAATCTACTTCCTTAACCGGAATTTTCTTTTCCTTTGCTTTGGCAAGAATACCCACAATCGCACCGGTTTTTGCACCCTTTGCAACCATTATTTTATCAATGCTTCTTCCGCTTCTTATAGCCTCGGAAACAGGGTTTCTGCCTGCTATTACATCGCTTTTAGGCTCGTTATTTTTTCTATCCATTGTAATTTCCTTATACTGCACGTTAAATGTAGTTTTTTGTCTGTTAATAATGATTTTCGGCATAGAATTTTGTCCGAAAATACTCTTTTTAGTATAACATAATTGCTTTAATATTAGAATAGAAAATTTATAAATATTTAAAAAGAAAAGCGATTATTTTCCGTACAAACTGTCAAGAAAAATTGCGCCTCTGTCGAAATCTGACGGAATAATTCCGTAAAGCTTATTTTCAAAATCATAAAACGCAGGGAACCTTGGAGGATAGGGCGTAAAGCACACATATATTACGGAAAAAAGCAAAAGTAAAAATAAACAGGGAAAAAATAAGCCGCGTAAATCCCAAGGCTTTTTCATCATTTTATAAGAAAAAAAATGAAACAGCAACGAAAAGACTGCTACCGACAAAACCTCCCACAGCAAATCAACGGTAATCCCAAAAATTCTCAGCGTTGTTATACTTAAACAATAAGCTGTCCCCCATATGTAAAGAGATAATGTTTTAACAACCACAAATTTGCGAAAATAGGGCTTCGCCCAACAAAGCTCAATAACGCTCCAGAACAGGCAGGCAAGGAGAATTATTTTAAGGCTTTCCCAGATACTGTTGTTTGCAGAGCCGAACATTACGTTGATTAAGTGGTCGTTTTCAAAGGAATTGACATTGTGAAGTATAAGCCATATTAAGAAACATACGGCCACACCGCATATTTCCAAATTTCTGAAAGTCTTTTTTTTCATAAAAAATCCTCCGCCGTAATATTATTAAAATATATGACAGAGTATAAAATTAAATGTATGTGTGCAGGCAGTAAAGAATTAAAAAACATTTATAAAGCAAAGGGTTGTTACAACGCCTGCCAAAGCCGACAAAGCCAAAAACATTATCCTTTTCAAAAGCTGTCTTTTGTTTTTTATTACGGCGGGAGCATTCATTTCCTTAAGCATTTTGCAGGCTTCCTTTTCCAGTAATCTCTTTTCTTCACCGGTAAATTCAGGTCTTACAATCAGAATTGCCCGTTCGTAATAAATGTTGTCAGTTTTTGTAACCTCTATGATATGTCTGTTTATTCCTCTTATCATAATTATTTCTCCGAATAATAAATTTCATCCATATTATGGGATAAAAGAACTAATTTTATTCATATATTCCTTTTTGAAATTAAAATTTTTATCTTTTTTTCTGTTGAGAATTTATTTAAAGAATTATACTTTTCGTATTATTCCTATTCATCAACAAAAATGTTGATAACTATGTTGAAAGTGTTGAAAACTATATTGAAAACACTTGAATTACACTAAAAATTCCTTTGATTTGAACAGCTTTCCACATTTTTAACTTTTCCACAACAAAATTTTTTTCAAAAAGGCTTGACAAAAAATATACCATTTGTATAAACAGCCTTGTCAACAAAATTTTCAATTATAACAAAAATGTAATTTAAAGTGTCTGAAAGTTGCAAAACAACAGGCTTTATCAACCCTTATTAAAAAAGTCGAGTGCCTCGACACGCAATTCGTGCAGACAGTTTGTACTGACTGCAACCTTTTATGCCCGAGCGCAACCGAGCAGTTTCCTATAATGCAAAAAAAGCCGAGGAAAAACCTCGGCTTAAAATAAAACTAAGTATTTTTATATAAACATAGCAAGAAAATAATCAAAGATTGAAACAGATGCAAATCCGCATAAAAAGCCTAAAAATGCACCTGCAACAACATCTGACAAATAGTGTACTCTGAGATAAATTCTTGAAAAGCCGATAAGCACAGCCAGCAAAAATACAGCTATAACCACAGGCGCACTGCATCTCAGCATAGTTACTCCCAGCACGGAAAACGAGGCTGTTGTATGCCCCGAAGGAAAAGAATAATACTTCGGCTTATTTATTATCTGCTCTTCGTCCTTCAAATTGTGACAGGGACGGGTTCTTCTGACAATATGCTTTATAATAATTTCACCCATAAGATGTGCAATACAAAGTCCGAAAACTATATTTGCACCTGTTGCACGCCACGCAGGATTAATCAGAAACGGCAGACAAATCGCAAACCATACAAGTCCCATATTTCCGGAAGTTGAAACGGCAATCATTATTTTGTTTTTTATCGGTGAATGAAGTTTTGCTATTTTTTCAATAACTACATCATCAATACTTTGAATGCGTTTAAACATAATAATACCCCAAAATATCAGATATAGTTATTATATCATAGTATTTTGGTTTTGAAAAGTATAAGACGCATATTATTTTTAGTTTTACCTTAGTTTTATATTCACCGCATGTGCAATTCCCGGTATGTTTTCACCCTGAAAACAGGTGGTGGGACTCATTAAGGCTCCCGTTGCCATAAAAATTATATTTTCGTATTTTCGGCTTTCCATACCGTTCAGTATTAAAGAGCATAAGACGCTTGCTCCGCAGCCGCATCCGGAGCCTCCGCAGTGCACGTCCTGACTTTTGCACTCATAAATCATCAAGCCGCAGTCGTTGTGCTTATGCTCTATATTGATATTTTCTCTTTTCAGAATTTCGTAAAGGAGCTGACTGCCCAGCTCGCCTAAATCTCCCGTAAAAATTGCGTCATAATCGTCAGGAGTTGTGTTTGTATCGCTGAAATACTGCAATAAGGTCTGAGCCGCAGCAGGCGCCATTGCCGCACCCATATTATTAACATCTGTTATTCCGTAATCCACAATTGTTCCCACTGTTGCCCTTGCAACGGAGGGACCTTTTTTTTCGTTTGACAATATACAGCTTCCGCTGCCGGTTACAGTCCACTGAGAAGTAGGCGTTCTTTGACCTCCGTATTCAAGAGGAAAACGGTATTGTCTTTCTGCACTGCAAAAATGCGATGAGGTAACGCAGGCGGCATTATTTGCCGCGCCGCTTTCAACCATTACGCTTGCCATAATAAGCCCCTGCGCCATTGTTGAGCAAGCGCCGTACTGACCTAAATAGGGAATATTAAACTCCTTCATTGAAAAGCTGGAGGAAACGCACTGGTTAAGCAAATCACCGGCAAAAATATAATTAATATCCTCCGAGGATTTTTTTGATTTTTCCAAAGCAATTCCAAAAGCCTCCTGCTGAAAAAGGCTTTCCGCCTTTTCCCAGCTCTCCTGTCCTGCGTAGGAATCATAGATAATTTTATCAAAATATTTTTTCAGCGGACCCTGCGCCTCTTTTTGACCTACAACAGAGCCGTATCCGATAATGGAAGGCATTTCCTCAAAGCCAAGCGTATTATATCCTATTCTTCTAATCATAAAAAACTCCTTTTCAGACTAAAAACTGCATAAGTAGTAAAGCTTATTTCAGTTATATTATCTGCAAAAGGAGTTTTTTAATTCATTTTATTCGGTTTTTATTAATCACCGGCATTGTCGGGATTTGCGGTGGTAGTTTCCTCGGGCTCGGCAGGCTTTGTTTCCACAGGAGTACTGCTGCTTGACGAAGCACTTGAGCTACTTGGTTTGCTTGAACTGCTTGGCTTGCTTGAGCTGCTTGAGGAAGCGGCAGAGCTGCTTTGTGCAGGTGCCTGAGATGATGTTTCGTGAGAAGTATTTCCGTTGTCATCATCGTCGTTGCTGTTATTGGAAGGATTCTTTGGAGATGAGCCGTAATCCGTATCAATTGTACTTCCGTCAGGCTTTACGCGGTGTGTTCCGTCATCGTCATACTGAACGGAATGTCCTTCGCTAAGGCTGTAATGGGAGCCTGAAAGCTCTTCCCTTGAAACCTCTTTGCCGTCTTTATAAAGCACCCTGTAAGCTCTTGTATCGTATGAATCGCCGCCAATATTATAATTTTCGGAATATGTCATTATATCGTCATAGCTTGGGTCCTGATAGCCGTAAATATTGCAGATAAGCTTTGTTCCGTCAAGCCTGCACTCATTGTACATCTGGTACT
>CAMFFI010000038.1 GCA_945949625.1 uncultured bacterium
GTATATTTATAACGGCATTTTGCCTTTCTTTTGAACTTTTTTTGTAATGAGTACCCTTTACTGCGTTTACAGGTATTAAATTCACATGACAAGGCAAAACAGAAAGCAGATGTGCAAGCTCCTTTGCATTATCATCTGAATCATTTACGTTTTCAATCATAGCATATTCAAAGGAAACACGCCGTTTTGTTGTATTGAAGTAATACACACAAGCTTTCAAAAGCTCGCTTATGGAATACTTATGGTTTACGGGCATTGTTTTTGAACGTATTTCATCATTGGGCGCATGCAGTGAAACAGAAAGAGTAACAGGCATCTGCAAATCTGCAAGCTCGTAAATTTTTGGCACAATACCGCAGGTGGAAAGAGTAATATGCCTTAAACCTATATTAAGGCTGTTTTCACTGCTGACAATTTTTAAAAACTTAACTACATTATCAAAATTATCAAGAGGTTCTCCCATACCCATAAGCACTACGTTTGAAATCCTGATGTTCAAATCACGCTGTGCGGCTTCAATCTGGTTTAAAATTTCAGAGGGAGTAAGACTTCTTGCAAAGCCGCTTTTTCCCGTAGCACAGAAGGTACAGCCCATTTTACAGCCTACCTGAGTGGAAACACAAATTGAATAGCCGTGTATGTATTTCATTACAACAGATTCCACGCACTGTCCGTCATTGAACCTGAAAAGGTACTTCACCGTATCATCATACATTGAAATGAGTTTTTTTTCAATATTTGCAACAGAAATGTAACTACTTGTTTCTAAAAATCCCCTCAGTTCCTTGGGAATATTTTTCATTTCATCAAAGGAAGTTACTCCTTTTTTCAGCCATAAAGCCACCTGCTTAGCTCTGAATTTAGGAAAGCCTCCCTGTGTTATTAAATTTTCCAGTTCTTCGTAATATAGAGATTTTATATCTGTAAGCAAAGGTCAACCACGCTTTCTGAAAACTGAAATAAAAAATCCGTCTGTGCCGTTTATGTGAGGAAATAAGGTAAGCTGATTTTCGCTTTCATTAATTCCTCTTTTCAAGCCTTCGGGAAGCTTTAAGGGATAAGGCTCAAAATCCCTATGCTCCTGCAAAAATCTGTCTGCAACTTCACTGTTTTCTTTTGGATTAAGAGTACAGGTAGAATAAACAAGCAGTCCGTTGCAGGCAACATATCGGGAATTATTGTTTAAAATTTCATACTGAATATCAGGCAGAGAGCTTGTCAAAATATCCTTTTTGTAGCGAATTTCCGGTTTTCTTCTTATAATTCCCAAGCCGCTGCAGGGAACGTCGCACAAAACTCTGTCAGCCAACGGAAGATTTGCTTTATCGGTCTGTGCGTTGCGGATTTTAGCATTAATAATGTTTACGCCCAGTCTTTTTGCAGAGGATTGAATAAGCTTTACCTTATGCTCATACATATCAAAGGCAAAAACCTTTCCCCTGTTTTCCATATTTATTCCTAAACCAATTGCTTTTCCGCCGGGAGCAGAGCAAGCGTCAATCACTATATGGTGAGGCTTTGCGTCAGCAAGATAAACGCAAAGCTGAGAGGATAAATCCTGAATATAAAACAGTCCCTGCTTAAAAGAGCCAAGCCTTTCAATTGAGCCTGTATTTTCAAGCACAAGTGCGTCCTTTAAAAAGCCGGCTTTTTCTGCCTTAACATTATCCTTTGCAAGAATTTCAATTAATTCATCGATTGTTGTTTTAAGGGTGTTTACCCTTGCATAAAGCGGAGGACGCTTGAAAAGACTTTCCAGCACTCCTGTGGTGTTTTCTTCTCCGTAGGAATCAAGCCACATTGAAACAATATCCGCAGGACAGGAATATTTTACCGATAAATAATTGATTTTATCCTTTTCATCGGGAATTTTATAATCCTTATCCGCCCTTAAAAAACTTCTCAGAACACCGTTTATAAAGCCTGCCGACTGCATAAGCTTTTGCTTTTTTGCAAGAATTACGCTTTCGTTTACTGCCGCAGAATCAGGCACCTTGTCCATAAAAAGAAGCTGATAAAGCCCCATTCTTAAAATAACGAGAGTCTTTTTTTCAATTTTCCTTAAAGGAATTTTTGAATACTGCTTTATTATGCAGTCAAGTGTTATCTGCCTTTCAAGCACACCGTAAACAATTGCAGAAACAAAAGCCGAGTCAAGCCTTGAAAGGTTATTCTGCTTTATTGTATTCTGAAGAAGAAGGGACGAGTATGCATCGTCCTTTTCTATTTTCAAAAGAATGTTAAAGGCTGTATTTCTTGGATTTGGCATAATTATCTCCGTCTGTTATTTGCTATCATTATAAGACGTAAAAGCTGTAAAATTGCTGTAAGCGCCGATGCAACATAGGTCATTGCAGCCGCCTGCAAAACAGATTTAGCTCCTGAATACTCCTGCTGTGACAGCAGGTTTGTTTCTCTGATACATTTTAACGCTCTTGAAGACGCATTAAATTCAACAGGCAGAGTTGCCAAGGTAAACAAAACCGACGCTGCAAAAAAGATTACGCCTACATCAATCATTACGTTGCCGAATCTCGGAAGAAAAATACCTATCATAATAAAAATCCAGCTAAGCTGTGAGCCGATTTTGGCAACAGGCAAAATAGCTGTTCTTATTCTGTTCGGCAGATAATTTTCCGCATGCTGTACCGCATGACCTGCCTCGTGTGCTGCAATTCCCACAGCGGCTACCGTTGCACTGTCATACACGCCGTCGGACAAACGGATAACATTAGTTCTCGGGTCGTAGTGGTCGGTCATTCTTCCGCTGACGCGCTCAATTCTTACATTTGTTACGCCGTTACTTGTAAGAACGTAGTATGCAGCCTGAGCACCTGTCATATTTCTACTGTTGGGAATTTTTGAGTATTTTGAATAGGCAGAATTTACTCTTATCTGACAAATAAGAGAAATTATAACGCAGGGTATCATAAAAATTATATATGACCAGTCATAATAATATAAATAGCTGAAATATCCCACAATATCACCTCTTAATTAGTTTAATCGAATTTATCTCCAAGGCTTATTTTATTTCCTGTAAGATATGCTTTGCTGTCCATAATTTTTTTGCCTTCCGGCTGGAGAGTAATAATTTCAACGGAGTTTTCCTTGCAGGCAACAGTCAAAGGCTTTAAAGATATTACCTCGCCCGGATTTCCCTTTAATGAAGACAGCTTTGTTTTGTAAATTTTCAGCCTTTTTCCGTTAATTTGTGCAGTTGCAACAGGCCAAGGGTTCAAGCCTCTTACCTGATTGTGAACAGCCTGCGCAGTTTTGTTAAAATCAATGGGACACATTGATTTGTCAATCATCTTTGCATAGGAAGAAAGACTGTCGTTTTGCTTTTGCGGAACAATCTCTCCCTTTTCCAGACCTTCCAATGTATCAAGCAACAAATCTGCTCCTGCAAGTGCAAGTCGGTCAAAAAGCTCGCCCGAGGTTTCATCCGGCAAAATCGGCGTTTTATAAACAAGCAGCATATCGCCTGTGTCAAGTCCCTCTGCCATTTGCATTGTGGTAACACCGGTTTCCGATTCTCCGTCAAGAACTGCACGCTGTATGGGAGCTGCGCCTCTGTATTTTGGGAGAAGAGAGCCGTGAATATTGACACAGCCGTATTTCGGATAATCTAAAATCTCCTTTGGAAGTATTTTTCCGTAGGCTGCAACCACAATTACATCGGGATTGCAGTCTTTTATGATTTCAAGTGTTTTTCCGTCTTTGAGAGAATCCGGCTGATAAACCTTTATTCCGTGCTTTAATGCACAAGCCTTTACCTCAGGCGGAGTTAATACCATTTTTCTGCCTCTGGGCTTGTCCGGCTGAGTAAATACAGCCGTAACATTATGTTCTGACGCAACAAGCTTTTCCAAGGCGGGAACAGCAAAATCAGGTGTTCCCATAAATATTATATTCAAGTTAATCCCTCTTTATGGCATTTTATTTTTATTTCATTCTGCGTCTTCAATCTCCGCAGGATTTACCATTCTTATGGCAATTTGCTTGTATAAAATTCCCTCAAGATGGTCAAGCTCATGGCAAAAAGCCTTCGCAAGAAGTCCCTCGCCGCTTACAGTAAACTCTTTTCCGTTTCTGTCCTGTGCCTTAACGGTTACATACATTGGACGTCTTGTTATTCCCCATTCACCGGGACAGGAAAGGCAACCCTCAAGTCCCTCCTGTTCTCCCGACTGCTCAGTTATAACAGGATTGACAAGCTCAATAGGACCTTCGCCCACATCAACAACTACGATTCTTCTTAATATACCTACCTGAGGTGCCGCAAGTCCTACTCCCTCTGCAAGAGCAAGAGTTTCTTTCATATCGTCAAGTATCATAGCAAGACGGTCGTCAAATTTTACAACCTCTCTGCATTTTTTATTAAGGACGGGATCGCCCTCTTTTACAATTTGTCTGATTGCCATAATATACCTCCTAACTTATTTCAAAAAGATAATGTATTCATATCTGCATAAATGGTTACGTCCTTGAATTCTTTGTTTTTATCAAACTCTGTCAGGACTGTGCTCAGCATACTGCGAAAGCGTCCGTTATTTCTGCATTTTATTATAAGCTTATATCTGTACTTATTGCTAACCTTTAAAACCGACGCAGGCGACGGACCTAAAATTCTGAGCGGAAGGTCGCTGTACTTTTCCTTTGCAAGCAAAATAAGGCTGTTGAGAAACTCTCGTGAGGCTTTTAATGCTTTTGCCTGATTAATTCCCACAAAGCCTATCATACAAATATCTGCAAAGGGCGGATAAAGCATAGCTTTTCTTATGGCGATTTCACCCTGATAGAATTTTTCATAATCCTGCTGTGCCGCCATTGTAATTATATTATTTTCGGGAGTATATGTCTGAATTACCGCCATACCCTTATCCTTACCTCTGCCGCTTCTGCCCACTACCTGAGTTAAAAGCGAAAAGGTGCGTTCATAGCTGCGGTAGTCCTCTGCATAAAGCATACGGTCGGCATTTAAAACTCCGACTAAGGTAACATTGGGAAAATTCAACCCCTTTGCTACCATTTGCGTTCCTATTAAAATATCGTAATCTCCTTTTGCAAAAGCCGAAAGCTTTCTTTCGTGAGAAAACTTTTTCATAGTTGCGTCTGTATCGAGCCGCAGTATTCTTGCATTGGGAAACAGATTTTCAAGCTGCTGTTCAGCCATTTGAGTGCCTGCACCCGACATTCTGAGCCCTTTACCGTGGCAGGTTGGACATTCGTCGGTATAAGGGATTGAATATCCGCAGTAATGGCACATCAGGCGGTTGTTTGCGCTGTGGTATGTCATTGTTATGGAACAGTTGGGACAGGTGACGGATTCCTGACAATGAGGGCAGGAAACATACACGTTATGACCTCTCCTGTTAAGCAATAAAATTGACTGCTTATGATGTTCTGTATTATAGTTAAGATTTTCAAGCAAAACCGATGAAAATTCCGTATGATTGCCTTGTTCAGCCTCTAAATTCATATCGGCAATTACCACATCAGGCAAAACTGCGCCGCCGTAACGGTTTTTTAAAACCGACAGACTGTATCTGCCCTGTTCTGCATTATAATAGCTTTCAATACTTGGAGTTGCAGAGCTTAGCAAAAGCAAAGCGTTGTGCTTTGATACACGAAATTTTGCAACCTCTCTTGCGTGATACCTTGGTGATGACTCGGATTTATAGGTGCTTTCCTGCTCCTCATCCATAATAATCAAACCGATTTTTTCAAAAGGTGCAAATACGGCGCTCCTTGTTCCAATGGCAATTTGAGCGTCGCCGTTTTTTACCCGTTTATATTCGTCAAGGCGTTCGCCAAATGAAAGTCCGCTGTGAAAAACAGCAACCTTTTTGCCGAAACGGCTTGAAAAAATATTTATAAACTGAGGTGTAAGGGAAATTTCGGGAACCATAACTATTATGCCCTTATTCTGCTGTAAAACCTTTTCGATAAGCTTAAGAAAAACAGAGGTTTTACCCGAGCCTGTAATCCCGTAAAGCAACGAAACGGAGGGTTTACCCTCCATTAATCTGCTGTATATTTCTTCAAAAGCATTATTTTGCTCCTCTGTAAGAACAATTGGCTCAACGGTTTCGGCAACTTCTGCCTTTGGAGTACGGAAAACCTCTTCCTCGTAATAATACACAAGTCCTTTTTTTACAAGTCCGTCAACAACCGACTGTGTAACTCCTGTGTAATAGCAGATTTCCTTAACTGAGGCTCTCCCTGCTGTTTCAAGGACTTCAAAAACCTCTTGCTGCTTCGGAGTAAGCTTTAGGTTTGCAAAATCTGCCTCCTCATTAAGCGCCGCCATTTTTAAAGCCGCGTCGCCTGTTTTTCTGAAGGCTTCCTCGGTTCTTTTTACCAAGCCTTTACTCATCAGCTCCTCAAGCACTGTTTTATCGCAAAAGCCCAGAGCGTCCAGAATTTTCTCTTCCTCTTGAGGCTGTTTTAGTTTTAAAAGATAATCGTAAGCCTGCTGTTCGTAAAGACTTAAAGGAATTTCCTTTTCTGCTTTTACTGCAAAATACAGGTTTGTGATTTTGTAGTTAATTCCTGCCGGAAGCATTGCTTTTACCCCGTCGTAAAGGGTGCAGAAATAATGCTCCTTCATAAACTTTGCTGTGCTTATCATTTCTTCCGTTACAACGGGAGTTGCGTCCAGAAGTTTAGAGATTGGTTTTAAATTATCTTCTTCGCTTTCTCCCAGGTCTGTAACTATTCCCTGACGGCTTTTGCTGCCCCGTCCAAAGGGTACAAGCACACGGCAGCCGGGCTTTATCAGTCCGATTAACTCTTCCGGAATTTCATAATCAAAAATTCTGTCAAAGGAATATGCAGCTTTTTCCACTGCAACTCCTGCAACAGATTTTTTATTCTTCATCTTCGTCTTCTAAAATATTAAACTTATGCTGTTTGAATTCTTCAATTGCAGTAAGAACAGGCTTTTCATCGGAAATTATGCCCTCTTCCTCCTGCTCCTGAGTAATTTCTCTTGCACGCTTTGCAACAGCAATTACCAAAGCGTAACGGCTGCTTTTACCACTGAACATATCATCAACATTAATTTTATGCATATTAAGCTCTCCTTAAATTTTATATATTTTTTATTATGTTTATTACAAAATGTTTAAGACAATAAAAATCAAGCGTAATTTCAATTTATTGTCGTTTTTCCTTCAGAGTGAATTATGTTTAAAACTTCCTCTGCGGCTTTTTCAGCGTCATCGTTTAAAACCACATACTTGTATCTGTCCTTAAAGGTCATTTCCGTTTTTGCTGTTTCAAGCCTTTGCAGAATAACGTCCTCAGGCTCTGTTCCTCTGCCCCTTAAACGTCTTTCAAGCTCTTCCATTGAAGGAGGAATAATAAAAATACTGGTACAGTCAGGACATTTTTCAATTACCTGCAAACCACCCTTTACTTCAATTTCAAGCATTACGTTAAGTCCCTGATTAAGCATATCCTCAACGGCTTTTCTGGGAGTTCCGTAAAGATTTTCACAGTAAGGCTCATACTCAAGGAAATCGTCGTTTTTAATCATTTTGTTAAACTCATCTTCGGTAACAAAATAATACTCTCTTCCGTTTTCTTCTCCGGGACGTGGCGGTCTTGTTGTTGCAGATACTGACAAACGAATAGTATCGTCTCTATCAAGGAGCATTTTCATTATGGTACCCTTGCCAACGCCCGACGCACCTGTATAAACTATCAGCTTTCCCTTTTTACTCATTTTTATCCTCCACCTCTTCTGTTCTGTTTCCTATTGTTTCGGGAGAAATTGCAGAAAGCACAACGTGGTCGCTGTCCGTTACAAGCACAGCCTTGCATCGTCTTCCGCAGGTAGCGTCAACAAGCATACCGTTAGCCTTTGCATCCTGAACAATTCTTTTAATAGGAGCAGAGTCAGGAGATACAACGGCTATAATTCTGCTTGATGAAACTAAATTGCCGAAACCTATGTTAATTAATTTCATTATATCACCTTATTCAATATTCTGAACCTGTTCTCTTATTTTTTCAATTTCGGATTTAATGTCAACAACCATATGGGCAAGCTCTGCATCCTGAACCTTTGAGCCAATGGTGTTTGCCTCTCTGTTCATTTCCTGAATGATGAAGTCTATTTTTCTTCCTATGGGTCCGTCTGTATTCATAAACTTATTAAGCTGGTCAAAATGACTTCTTAAGCGTACCGTTTCCTCTGCAACGGCTACCTTATCGGCAAAAATTGCTACCTCTGTAAGCACTCGCTGTTCGTCAACATTTCTGTCTGCAAGGGTTTCTTCAATTTTTTCCTTAAGACGTTTTTCGTACTCTGCAACAGTAACAGGCGACCTTTTCTCAATCTTTGACACAATTTCAAGGATTGTTTCTGCTCTGCCCATAATGTCAGCCTTAAGCTTTTCGCCCTCTGCCTCTCTCATTGAAATAAATGAGTCAAGCGCCGTATCAACAGCCTGCAAAACATCTGCAAGCACCTGCTCTTCATCCTCCGGAGCTTTGCTTACGGTAAAAATATCGGGATATCTTGCAATTGAAGAAACAGATATATCATCTGCAAGGCCGTAGGTTTTTCCAAGCTCCTTCATAGCGTTTATGTAGCCTGCGGCAAGCTGATGATTTACGGTAACCTCCGCCTGTGCCTCTTCACTTTCAGTTAAGGACACATACATATCAATTTTGCCTCTTGATACCTTTTGGGAAATATAGGATTTGAGCTTTTCCTCAAGAAAGCTGTAACCCCTTGTTACTCTGCAGTTAAATTCAAAATAGCGGTGATTTACGCTTTTGATTTCAACCG
>CAMFFI010000039.1 GCA_945949625.1 uncultured bacterium
CGAAATGATACTCGACCTGAGAAATGAACTCTACTTTGGAGAAGACTCACCGCTGATACCCGACGAAAACGGCAATTTCACCCGACCGGTAAATTTCAGAAAACGCTATTACAGAGTCCTCAAATCCGCAGGCGTAGAAACCAAAGGTTTACACTCACTCCGCCATACTTTCGCAACAAATCTTGTAAACGGTATAAAGCAACCTGACGGTTCAATCAAATCTTTAACACCAAGACAGGTAGCTGACCTGCTCGGACATACAACTTCGGAAATTACAGAACTGTATTATGTTAAAAGAGATTTGACAAAACTTAATGGGATAACGGATGGGTTTAATCTGTAAATATAAAAATCTCGCCTGAGCTGATTAAAACTCAGGCGATAAAGTGTTATTAATAATCTTTTGGCTTGCCGCATTTGGAACAGATCTTATTAAACAAGCCTTTAAACTCACTACCACAATGTTGGCAAAGATGATGTTCCCTTCTATATTCTCTATATCTATCTTTTTGGTATTGAGTGCCTAAAAATGCGCTTTGATCAACATCACAGCCTTGGGGTATTTTTACATTAGATAACCGTGTGCAATTCCTAAAGGCACTATCTCTTATTATAATTACGCTATTTGGTATTTCGATACTTGTCAAGTTTGAGCAACCTCTAAAAGCGCTACCACCAATTTTAATCACGCTATTTGGTATTTCTATACTTTGTAAACCTGTACAACTTTTAAAGACACAGTTATATATATAAGTTACACTATTTGGTATACTTATGTTTGTTAAGCTTGAACATTTTTCAAAAGCGTTAGCACCTATTATAGTTACACTGTTTGGTATTCTTATATTTGTTAAGCTTGAACATTTTTCAAAAGCGTGGGCACCTATTGAAGTTACACTATTTGGTATTTTTACACTCATTAATCCTGTACAGTTTCTAAAAGTGCCATCTTCTATTACAGTTACACTATCGGGTATACTTATGCTTGTTAAGCCTGTACAACCAACAAAAGCGTTGCTATCTATACGAGTTACAGTATTTGGGATAACTACATCTGTAGATGCGCCATTGTACTTTTCAAGCGTTCCTGCTCTTATTATAAAATCTGCAGAATTACCGCCGTAGATATTAACCACATTTGCATTTATGTTATTATTATTTGTAATATTGTAATTATTAATGGCTTTTTCTACAATATAAGCTGAACCGCAAAATTCGCAAATAGCAGCGTCTTTTGTACTATCGACTTTTAAATTTGCACCGCAGTTAGTACATTTAGCATTAACTAATGGCATAATTAACCCTCATTTCAGAAATAAATTTGATGCTATTTTGATGATGTAGCAGACGGAAACGTTGGAATTATTAACACCGGATAACGAATTTTGATAGAAAATCAGTTAAAAATATCGGGCTAACAAACCACGTTCCGTACATATTATATTCCAAAAAACGGCTTAAACGCAGTGTTTAAGCCGTTTTTGCTTGGCAGGGGCAGAAGGACTTGAACCCTCGGCACGCGGTTTTGGAGACCGCTGCTCTACCAACTGAGCTATACCCCTAAATATTAATACTTTAATCGACAAGCAACATTTTATCATTTTTTGTGTTTTATGTCAATACAAAATTCACCATTTAAAAAATATTTTATTTCGCATTAAAATATATTACTTTTCTGATTCTCAAAAACGCAAGGAAACTTTGCTCAACAAAATTTGTTGTATTTGTTATAGTTTAAAAAGCCGCCTGAGCTCTGTTTTTGAACTCAAGCGGTTTGTTTTATTTGTTTTCGGTTTCTTTTATTATGTCTGCAATAACCTCGCGCTCGTCAAGGTGATATTTAACGCCTTTTATCTCCTGATAATCCTCATGACCTTTTCCTGCAAGCACAACAATATCTCCGTCCTGAGCATTTTCCATACAATATTTTATTGCGTCCTTTCGGTTAGGAATAACAACATATTTGCCGTCGGTTTTGTTGATGCCCACCTTAATGTCCTCGATAATATCCATAACGTCCTCAAAGCGGGAGTTATCCTCGGTGATTACGGAAAGGTCGGACAGTTTTCCGGAAACCTCTCCCATTTCATATCTTCTCACTTTAGGACGATTTCCGCCTGCGCCGAAAAGAGTTATTAAGCGGTGGGGATTATACTGCCTTAAAGTAGTCAGCACATTTTCCATTGACATAGCGTTGTGGGCATAGTCAATAAGCAGGGTGTAATTTCCCGGAACCTTTACGGCCTCCACTCTGCCTTTAACCTTTACATCGTGCAAGCCCTTAACAATAGAGCTTTTGGAAACTCCCAGCTTAAGGCAAACAGAAATAGCGGAAAGAGCATTGTAAACGCTGAATTTTCCCGGAATTGCCACATCAACAGACATTTTTTCTATGCCGTCGGTATCAAAATGAACTCCGATAAAGCCCGGCCGTGAAATAAGATGGTCATTTAAAGCCTTTAGGTCGGCGTTTTCGCTGTATCCGAAGGTTTCTGTGGTGCAGGTACTGTTTTCAAGAACCTTTTGCCACACAGGGTCGTCACAGTTTACAATACCGTGTCTGCACTTTTGAAAAAGAAGACTCTTGCAGAAAAGATACTCCTCCAAGTCCTTATGCTCGCTGTCGCCGATGTGGTCGTCGGAAAAGTTTGTAAAAACTCCTATATCAAAGGTTACTCCGTCAACTCTATGCCACTTTAAGCCTAAGGAAGACGCCTCAATTATCATTGCCTTACAGCCGGAATCAACCATTTCACGCATTGCCTTTTCCATTTCGTATGATTCGGGAGTGGTGTTGTTTGTTTTAATCAGTTTATCTCCTATAATAATTCCCAGGGTGCCGATTGTACCTGTTTTTATTCCCTCTGCTTCAAGAATGGAGCGTATCATTGCAACGGTAGTGGTTTTACCCTTTGTGCCGGTAACAGCAACGGTTTTAAGCTCTTCAGCCGGATGCTTGAAAAGCTCTGCACTCATAAAAGCAAGAGCCTCTCTTGTATCCTGCACCTTTATTACGGTAACATCTTTATTATCTATGATTATATTCTTTGATATAATAATTGCCGAGGCTCCCTTGCTTACAGCGTCTTCGATATATTGGTGTCCGTCTGTGTTATATCCTACAAGGCAAACAAAAGCCGTGCCTTTTTCAACCTTTCGGGAATCGTATATTAAGTCGGAGATTGCTGTATTAATATCTCCCTGAATAAGATTAAAATTAATTTTTGCCAAAAGATTTTTCAGTGTCATAAAAACCATTCCTTTTTTATATGTATTAATAACAGGTTGGACATACTTAAATAATCGGTAATTTCCAATACATTATATCAATTTAATAAGAAAATTACAACTTAAAGGCGTCAAATAGACGAAAAACAAAAATTTTGTGAAAAAACAACAATAAAATCCATATTTTTCGTATATAGCCGATTTTTTTACAAATTATACCATACAAAAATATATAATAACTGTCTGATTTAGCAATAAAGAAAATTTTTGATTGGCGAATTTAACAAATATAAATCAGTGATTTTTAACAAAAATTTATTATTAAATTTGTCACAAAAGTAAAAAACAAAAAAATACGTTGTTTTTTTGCACAAAATAATAAAATGAAATTAACGGTTTAGACAAAAAGTACAAAGGGAGTTGAAATATTAGCCTATTTTGTGGTATTATTTCATTAGAGACAAGGCGGTATTATGCTTTGTTGTCGCTTCGGTATATGTTATACCGAATATACAGTATCTAAATTTATTTATTTCAGAAAGAAGGAACAAATCATGAAAAAAGTTATTGCAGGTGTACTTGCGGTAATGATGACGGCTGCTGCTTTTGCAGGCTGCGGAGCTTCAAACACAGGTTCAAGCGCTACAGAAGCTCAGTCTTCAGGAACAGCATCAAACGGTGCAGTAGATGCATCAATGTTTGGCGAAGAGGACAATATCAAGCTTAAGGTTTGGGGTCCTGATAAATCAGTTGATTTGCTTAAACAGCAGTGCGACGCTTTTATCGCATTATATCCTGAAAAGAAAATCACAATCGACGTTGTTGCACAGGGCGAAAACGATGCAGGCACACAGCTTCTTAACGACGCTTCAACAGCTGCAGACGTATTCGGTATCCCAAGTGACCAGATTAACAAATTGGTAAACGCTAAGGTTCTTCAGGAAGTTGCTTTTGCCGACGATGTAAAGGCTAACAACTCACAGGGTTGTGTAGAGGCTGCTACTATTGACGGAACACTTTATGCTTATCCTGAAACAGCTGATAACGGCTACTATCTTGTTTATGACAAGAGCGTTATCAAAGAAGGCGACGAGGCTAAATTTGAAACAATTCTTGAGGATTGCAAAACTGCAGGCAAAAAGTTCATTATGAGCGCAGGCGATGGCTTCTATGCTTGTATGTTTACTTTCACAGGCGGATGTAAAACAGACGGTCTTGAAGCAGACGGTGCAACTCAGAAATTCACAGATTACAAGGAAGACGAAGTAATTGCAACAATGCAGGCTTTCTCAAAGCTCTTCCATGACTATTCAGGCACATTCCAGTCACTTGAAGTTTCAAACATTTCTTCAGGTTTTGCAAGCGGTACTTGCGGTGCAGGTATTGACGGTACATGGGACGCAACTGCAAATGAGAGTGCTTTAGGCGACAATTACGGCGCAGCTAAATTGCCTACAATCAACGTAAACGGCGAAGATAAGCAAATCATTTCTATGTTCGGTTACAAATATATCGGTGTAAACGCTGCTTCTAAATTCCCAAGAACTGCACAGATTCTTGCAAACTACCTTACAGGCGAAGAATGCCAGACACAGAGAGCTGACAAACTCGGCTGGGGTCCTTCAAATACTAAGGTTGCTGAATCAGATACAGTAAAGAACAGCGCTACAATCACAGCTATCCTTGCTCAGGCTGAAAATTCAGTTCCACAGGCTGACCTTGCTGATCAGTTCTGGGATCCAATGGGCAACTTAGGTAACCAGCTTATTGCTGAAAAGACAGATCCTTCAGACGCAGCTTATATGAAGCAGCTCCTTAAGGATACACTTTCAAATATTCAGGATGTTTAATTAACTTTCCGGAATAATTTAATTTAAGATTACTTTCCGTTCGGACGGCCCCGAAAGGGGCTGTCTGAAACGGGTTTTTATTTAAAAATTAACCTGCATAATGGGATTTTATTTTAAGGAAGTAGAATTATTTGCCTGCCGTTTTGGCAATTATTATGTTTGTGCATATAGTTGCGCTATGTTTTCAAATTATTACTAAAGAAATAGTATTTTTGAAATAAGAGACGGCAAGAAAAATATTATTTGTTTAGTAAACGGAATATTCCGCAAACTTGCATAAGGAGAGTGAACTGATTGAAATATATCGACTATAAACAGCTTAATCCTTTCCAGAAGTTTGCCTACAATTTTACAAACTTTTTTAAAAAGCTGCCCGGCAGAGTAGCCGCCTTTTTTAAAGCAATCGGCAGATTTTTTGTAAGATTATTCACTGGTATCGGTAAGGGAGTAGCTAATTACGTTACAAGATTTATTAAGGGAGACTGGACAGTCAAGCTCTCTTACGTCGTTTTTGGCTTTGGAAATATGATGAAAGGCCAGATTATTAAAGGCCTTTTGTTCCTTGCTACTGAAGTAGCATATATTTATTTTATGATTTCATTTGGATTTGTTTATCTGTCCAAATTCGGCACCCTGGGTACCGTTGAAACACAGCAGGTAAAGGACGGACCCTTTACAAAGACTGTATTCGGCGATAACTCAATGCTTATTTTGCTTTACAGCGTTCTGACAATTGTTGTAACGCTTGTTGTATTCTTTATTTACATAGCAAACACAAAATCCGCTTATAAATTACAGCAGTTAAAATCAGAGGGTAAGCATATAATGAACTTCAAGGAAGAAATGAAAGACTTCCTTGACGGAAAATTCCACATTACAATGCTTTCTCTTCCTGTATTGTTGATTGCAATATTTACAATACTTCCAATGATATTCATGGTTTTGATTGCCTTTACAAACTATGATAAGCAGCATATGCCTCCGGGAACATTATTTACCTGGGTTGGCTTAGATAACTTTGCTTCACTTGTTGACATAACTTCAGGTGCGAAAAAAGGCGTTACATTCCTTGAATTAACAAAGTGGACCGTTGTATGGGCTATCTTTGCAACATTCACAAACTATATTTTAGGTATGATTGTTGCCCTTATGATTAACAAAAAGGGCATTAAGCTTAAATCACTCTGGAGAACACTTTTCGTTATTACAATTGCTGTTCCTCAGTTCGTATCACTTCTTCTTATGAACCAGATGCTCCAGACAAACGGTGCTATCAATATTCTTTTGTCTGAATTAACGGGACAGGAAGTGGCGATACAGTTCCTTAACAGTACGCCGCTGATGGCAAGGGTTACTGTAATTATAATTAACTGTTGGGTTGGTATTCCGTACACCATTCTGTCGGCTTCGGGCGTACTTATGAATATTCCTGCCGATTTGTACGAAAGTGCAAGGATTGACGGTGCCGGTCCGGTTAAGCAGTTTACGAAAATCACGTTGCCTTATATGCTGTTTGTAACAGGACCTGCTCTTATTACACAGTTTGTAGGTAATATTAACAACTTTAACGTTATTTATCTTCTCACAGGCGGCGGTCCGTCAACGGAGAATTTCTATCAGGCAGGCTATACCGACATTCTTGTAACGTGGCTGTTTAAGCTGACTATGAACCAACAGGATTACGGTCTTGCTGCGGCAATAGGTATCTTGGTATTTATTGTTTGCGCAACTCTGTCCTTGATCACTTTCAATATGTCTAAGTCTGCAAAAGATGAGGAGGCGTTCTCATGATAAAAAGTTATAAAGCCAGAAGAGTTATTGCAAATACACTCATTTATATAATTCTTGCTGTACTGGGAATCATTTGGATTTCTCCTCTTGTATATATGGTTCTTCACTCTTTCAGAGCAGAGGGCTTGGCTACTGTTCCATACCTTATTCCAAGAGAGTATTCATTCCAGAACTATATTGATTTGTTTGTAAACACCGGCACACTTAACTTCCCGAGATGGTATCTGAATACATTTATTGTTGCTTGCTGTGCACGCGTAATTTCAACACTTTCAGTACTTATGGTTAGTTATGCGTTCAGCCGTCTTAGATTTAAAAGCCGTAAAAAGTTTATCAATGTTGGTATGATTTTGGGAATGTTCCCCGGATTTATGACAATGATTGCTATTTACTACTTGCTTAAAGCAATGGGCTTGTCACAGACACTGGTTGCTCTTGTAATTTGTTACAGTGCCGGCGCAGGTCTCGGATTCCAGATTTCAAAGGGCTTCTTTGATACAATTCCGAGAGCCTTGGATGAGGCTGCCACTGTTGACGGTGCAACGAAAAACCAGATTTTCTGGAAGATTATTCTTCCTATGTCAAAACCGATTATAGTTTATACAATTCTTACATCATTCATCGGTCCTTGGACAGACTTTATTCTCTGTAAATTGATTATGGGTGATAACAGAGATAACTATACCGTAGCCATAGGACTTCAGCTTATGACATCTCTTGAGTTTAAGTCCGACTACTTTAAGCAATTCCTGGCAGGTTCAGTACTTGTTGCAGTGCCGATTACACTGCTGTTCCTTAAATTACAGAACTATTATGTTGAAGGCGTTACAGCCGGCGGTGTTAAAGGTTAAAACATTATTTAAAGATTTATTAAGGGTGAAAGCGAAAGCTTTCACCCTTATTTTCACATTATAGGAAATTGCACGGTAGCGCTCGGGCATAAAAGGTTACAGTCAGTACAAACTGTCTGCACAATTGCGTGTCGAGACACTCGACTTTTCATACAGACAGAAGTTTGTTATTAGCGGTTATTAAACCGTCAGCTTATTTTAATATCCGTTTGTAGTAAATACCTCTTTGATTTATCAGGCATTACTATAAATAAAAATACAGGCAGAGCAATTTTTATGTTTGCTCTGATGTTTTTTAGGCAAGAATATATATTATGACATTTGAATATAAAGTAAAATATAAACATATACGGACAAATATGCAGGGGGTTGGAGAAATAAAAGATGCGGAAAAGGACAAAAGAGTCAATAAAAACAACTGCAATCGTGTTTTTTTCACTTTTATTGGTTGTAGCAATTGCACTGTGGTTTGTGGGAGATTATTTCTTTAACATTTTACTTAACCCTGAAATTGACAAAAGCTTAATTCTGGAAATTAACGACGGAATAAATGATTTTGAGGACAACAGTGAAAGCAACCTGAAATCTATGCTGTGGCTAACGGAAAACGGCGAAGATGTTAATGTATATTCCGAGGATAATTTAAAGCTTTGCAGTAAGGAAATAGAAAATCCACAAGCTGACCATAAGTGGGCAATTGTAATTCACGGCTACGGAGGAGAGTCCA
>CAMFFI010000040.1 GCA_945949625.1 uncultured bacterium
AATGACAAGGGAAGAAATAAGGCACATTGCCCTTAACTGCCCCATAGAGCTTGAGGTGTTTGTCCACGGCGCTTTATGTATGTGCATATCGGGACAATGCTATTTTTCTGCAATGTTAGGCTCAAGGAGCGGCAGCCGAGGTGCCTGTGCCCAGCCTTGCCGACTGCCCTTTTCCGTTGGAAATTTTAAAGACGGAAACGCTTTAAGCCTTAAGGACAACAGCCTTGTTGACTATATAACCGAGCTTCAGGAAATGGGCGTTGCTTCTGCAAAAATTGAAGGAAGAATGAAACGTCCCGAATATGTTGCCTCGGCGGTTACAGCCTGTAGGGAAAGCAGAGATTTGGGTTTTGTTACCGATGAAACAAAGGAGCTTTTAACCTCGGTTTTTTCAAGAACAGGCTTTACCGATGGCTATTATACAGGCAAACGGGGCTATGATATGTTCGGTACACGTCAGAAGGAGAACGTGGTTGCCGCCAATGATAAGCTGTTGGCAAAAATAAGAAATCTTTATAAGGACGAAACTCAAAGGGTGGGCATATCATTTGATTTTTCGGCAGAAATTAATAAAAAACCGAGGCTTGTTGTATCAGACGGGAAAAATACGGTTAGAATAACAGGTGAAAACCCTTGTGAAAAAGCCGTCAGCAAGCCTTTGTCACAGGAAAAATGTATTGCTCAGCTTAAAAAAACAGGCGCCACACCTTATTTTGCAAAGGAAATAAATTGCAGTCTGGAAAAGGACGTTACAATGCCTCTTTCCGCATTAAATAAAATCAGGCGGGACGCTCTTGAAAAGCTGTCAGACCTTCGCATACAGCGTACAGATTACAGGCTGTTTGAGGAAAACCTCAGTCTTAACTTTGAAAAAGGCGGAAGAAGGCTTACAAAAAAATATGCAAAGGTTAAAAGTACAGATTTAGGCAACGCTTTTAAAGAGTTTGACTTGGTTTTTGTGCCGTTGTTTTCAGAAAATGAAAAGGTTAAAAAGCTGATTAATGAAGGCTTTAAAATCGGCGCCGAAATTCCTCCTGCAATGTTTTCCTCAGATAAAAAAATCGCCGAAAAGCTGAAAGAAATGAAAGCCTTAGGGATAAACCATGTATATTGTTCAAACATAGGCGCCGTTTATATTGCAAAGCAGGAAAATATGAAAATTCACGGCGGTTTCAGACTGAATTTTACAAACACTCTTGACCTTTTATGGGCGGAGAAATACGGCTTTGAGGATACGGAGCTGAGCCTTGAGATTACTCTTGAACAGGCAAGACTTTTAGGCGGAGCAATTCCTGCCGGCATTGTAAGCTACGGCTATCTGCCCTTGATGATAAGCAGAAATTGTCCCAACAAAAGCAGAAATATAAGCTGTAAGCAGTGCGGCGGAATGTCTAAAATGCAGGATAGATTAGGTAAAAAATTCATATTGATGTGTGACAAAACAGCAACAGAGGTGCTTAACTGCGTTCCTCTGAAAATGCTTGACAAGCTTGACGAGTTTAAAAATTTAAGTTTTCACACTCTTGCTTTCACTGTGGAAAACTATGTGGAAAGTGTGGAAAAATACGAGGATTTAAACAGTAATTTACTGTTTTCAAAGGATTTTACCCGTGGATTGTATTTCAGAGGGGTAAAATAAGTAAAAATTTGTTAAAATCTTTATTGGAATTATTTTAAAGAATTAATATAAAAATTTAAAATTCTATTTTGGTAAAATAAAAAAGTTTTACTTTCTTTTGAATAATTTTTTACAAGAATAATAAATTTATTTTGCAGGATAAAATAAAAAACTTGCAGAAAGAGAGATGCATATGCTTTCAAAACTAAAGGTAAAAAAACTAAGAGAAAACGCAAAGCTGCCCTCAAGGGCAACCTCAGGCTCTGCCGGAATGGATTTGTATGCCTGCATAGACTCCCTGGTAACTCTAAAGCCTGGGGAGCTGAAAATAATTCCTACGGGAATAGCCATAGCCCTGCCTGATGCAAGCTGTGCCGCTTTTATTTATGCCAGAAGCGGACTGGGCGTAAAGCACGGCATTTGTCTTTCAAACGGAGTAGGCGTTATCGACAGCGATTACCGGGGCGAAATCTGCGTTGGCCTTTGTAATGTTTCAAAGGAGGATTACACAATCAAGCCTTTTGAAAGAATTGCCCAGATGGTAATTGCACCGGTATATACCCCAAGGCTTACGGAATGTGACAGCCTTGATGAAACAAAGCGCGGAACGGCAGGATTTGGTTCAACAGGAAAAGACTGATTTCTGTTGAAATGGAATGTGAAATAATATATAATAAAGGGTACAATTTCATAAGCTCTAACAAGAAGGAGTAGAATCAGATGTTTTCATTTTCAAAAGATGTAGCAATAGATTTAGGCACGGCAAATACCCTTGTATGCGTAAAAGGCAGGGGCATAGTTTTAAGAGAGCCGTCTGTCGTTGCAATCGACGCACAGACCGAGGCTGTAATCGCCGTAGGAAAAGAAGCAAAGGATATGATAGGCAGGACCCCCGATTCAATAATTGCGGTAAGGCCTTTAAAGGACGGAGTAATTGCAGATTTTGACGTAACCTCTGCAATGCTTAAGCACTTTATCAGGAAAGCCGTAAAGACAGGAGCTTTCTCAAAGCCCAGAATTATTATATGTATGCCTTCGGGAGTTACAGAGGTGGAGAGAAACGCCGTAGAGGACGCAGCCTATCAGGCAGGCGGAAAGCAGGTTGAGCTTGTTGAGGAGCCAATGGCGGCGGCAATCGGCGCAGGACTTCCCGTTGACGAGCCTGTGGGAAGCCTTGTGGTTGACATCGGCGGCGGAACCTCCGAGGTTGCGGTAATTTCTCTGGGAGATATTGTCACATCCTGTTCCGTAAGGGTTGCAGGCGATAAATTTGACGAGGCTATAATTAATTATATAAAGAAGGAATATAATCTTATAATAGGAGAACGCACCGCCGAAGCCATAAAAATCGGCATAGGCTCGGCTTTTCCTTATGAAGATGAGCAAAGTATGGTTGTTAAGGGCAGGAATGTTGTTGACGGCTTGCCAAAGGACGTTACCGTTACTGCCGAAGAAATAAGGGACGCCTTAGCCGAGCCCTTAATGACAATCGTTGAAGCAATTAAATCCACCCTTGAAAAAACTCCTCCTGAGCTTTCCGCCGATATTATAGATTCGGGAATAATGCTTACAGGCGGCGGAGCCTTATTAAGAGGAATCGATATGCTTGTAATGCAGCAGACGGGTATGCCGGTGCATACTGCGGCAAAGCCTTTGGAATGTGTTGCAATCGGCGCAGGCAGAAAGCTGGGCTTTACTGTTGACGAAAGAATTTCCTCACGGAAAAAATAAATTTTGTTTAACATCAGGGAGCAAGGTTTAGTGATTTATAAACTTTGTACCCGGTATTTATCTGAGGAGGTATGTAATGAAAAAGCTGATAAAAACAAAAAGCTTTAAGTTTTTTGCCGTTACTGTCGGTGCAATTTGCTTGGTTTCGGCTATCTGCAATTTCGGCTATCCTTTTTTATCAACTGCCGCAAATACGGTTACCAAAGGACTTTCACAGGTTTCTGCGGCAACGTCGGCAAGTCTTGACCAACCCTCCTATGAGGAGCTTAAACAGGAAATTGAAAAGCTTAAGCAGGAAAATTCCCGGTTAAGAACCGATCTTGCGGATTATTACGATTTAAAGGAAGAAAACGAAAAGCTCTGGAAATTTTACGACATAAAAAAAGAAAATCCACAAAATACTTACGTCCCTTCAACTGTTATCAGACGTGACGCAAACAGCGATTTCTATTCCTTTACAATAGACGCAGGCGCGTCCCTTGGAATTGAAGTAAACGACCCTGTGATTACCGAAAACGGACTTGTGGGAATAGTTGTTCAGTGCGACGCATCTACAAGTAAGGTAAAAACAATTCTTTCTCCAGAAATCAAGGTTGGCGCTGTCGATAAAAAAACAAACGACAGCGGCGTTATTGCAGGCAGTGCGTCATATTGCGACGATAACCTGACCTTGCTTACAAAAATTCCCTCGGAAAATAAAATCAAGGAGGGCGATTTAATCGTTACCTCCGGAGTGGGCGGACTTTTTCCGGGAAAAACTGTAATAGGACAGGTAAAGGAGCTTTCCTATGATGAGTATGACGCCTCAAAATATGCAGTAATTCAACCCTATGAGGATATCAGAAGGGTAACAAACGTACTTGTTATAACGGACTTCAGCACACAGGGACAAATCTCCCTTGAAAAAGCAGAAAATTCAGCAAAGAACCAACAGCAGTCAACAGATAAAAAAACAGGCGGTTAAGGTGAGAATATGGAAAAAAAGCTTACGGTTTTAAGGTATATTTCCTATTCCTTTGAAATACTTATTCTTTATATTTTGCAGGGAACTCCGTCATTGATTCCTGAGATTTTCGGCGGCAAGCCGGTACTTCTTATATGTGTTGCTCTGACGTTTGCCGCTTTTGAAAAAGAACTTCCCGCAATGTTTTTCGGTCTTGCCTGCGGAATAATGTGCGATTTGGGAATATCAAACACAATCGGTTATTTTTCTGTGATTTTAACGGCGGTGTGCTATTTTGAAGCATTGCTTTTTAAATCCGTAATTGTAAAAAACTTTTTTAATACTATGCTTTACTGCCTGTGCGGCTGTGCGACAATAATCTGTTTTTACTTTTTGATTTTTTACATTTTTAGGGGTTACGGAAACGCTTTTTATTACTTCCTTAATCACTATGTTTCAAGAATTGTTTACACCTTTTTGTGTTGCATTCCCGTATATTTTATAAATAAATTTCTTTATACTCAGATTTCAAAATAAATATTAATCTGCCTGAAATATAAATTGTCGGAAAGGACGGTGACCTTGAATGTCAAGAGCAAAGGATAAAAAGAAAAAAGAAAAAAACATTTCAAAGTTCAGATTTGTTGTTTGCATTTCAATTGTAGCCGTTATTTTTTCAGCGTTTATTGTAAGGCTGTTTATGTGGCAGATTGTAAACGGAGAAACTTACAGGAATATTGCAGTAAGCAGTACCAGCTATACGGAAAAAACAGACGCGCCCAGAGGCGAAATTCTTGACAGAAACGGAAACGGACTAACCGTAAATAAAACCTGCTATAAAATGGTACTTAACCGGCTTTATATTGATATGGATAATATTAATCAGATTATTGAAAGACTTGTTTCCTATATGGACGCAAGAGGTGAAAAATGGCAGGACGTTTTGCCTGTTATTGTTTCGGGCAACGGAAGATTTTCCTTTAAGCCTGAAAGTGAACAGGAGGTAAACCTGCTTAAATCGGAGGAATTTTTAAATCTTGAAGATACCGCTGACGCTTCCGTCTGTATAGAGGAGCTTTCAAAAAGATATAATGCAGAAAACATTACAGATAAAAAAGTGCTTAGGAATGTGCTTTCCGTGCGCTATAATATGGAAAAGAACAGCTTTTCAAATACAAATCCCTACGATTTTGCGTTGGATATAAGCTCGGAAATGGTTTCAATTATAAGTGAGAATTTTCAGAATATAAGCGGAGTGGAGGTTAAAACATACCTTGAAAGGTCAAATCCCGACCCGGATATTGCACCTCACTTATTAGGAGCGTTAGGCTCAATAAGTCAGGAGGAATATAACGAAAAAACCGAGCAGGGCAAGGTTTACAGCTATACGGACAAAATCGGAAAATTCGGAATTGAATCTGCCTTTGAGGATACCTTAAAGGGACAGTCGGGTACAAAAATCGTAGAAAAAAATTCCGACGGTACCGTTGTAAGAGAGGTTAAAAAAACCGACGCAAAGCCCGGCAATACCGTATATCTTACAATCGACAGCAAAATTCAGAACGCCGCCAATAAGGCTCTTGAAGAAAACGTAAAGGCAGCCGCCGAAAGAGGCAAAAGTCTTTCATCGGAATACGGTGAAAAGGGCTACGGCGAGGACTGCCGTGCAGGTGCGGCGGTTATGCTTTCAGTAAAGGATTTTTCCGTTCTTGCAGCGGCAAGCTATCCAAGCTATGATTTGGAAAAGTACAGCGAATATTCGGATTATTATGTAAAGCTTGAAACAGATGAAGAAAATTCTCCGCTATATGACAGGGTGTTTAACGGCACATTTGCTCCAGGTTCAATTTTTAAGCCCTGCGTTGCCTGTGCGGCGCTTGAAGAGGGTGTTGTTACAAAAGACACCTTGATTAACTGCACAAAGTATTACGACTACTACAAAACCGACCCGGTTGCCTGTATGGGAACTCACGGAAACCTGAACATATTTTCTGCATTGACTGTGTCCTGCAACTATTTTTTTGCAGAAACAGGCAGACGTCTGGGCATTGACACTATGTATTTATACGCAGAAAAATTCGGCTTAGGCGAAAAAACAGGAGTAGAGATAAGCGAAAACACAGGCACTCTTGCAGGAAGAGATTCAACAGGCTGGACAGGAGGAAATACGGTACAGGCGGCAATCGGACAAAGCGACAACGCCTTTACTCCCGTACAGCTTGCCACCTATGCGGCGACTGTGGCAAACAACGGCACAAGGCTGAAAACTCACCTTGTCAGCAAAATTACGGATTATCAGAGGAAAAATGTTATTGAATACAACAACCCCGACAATCCTCAAACGGTTGATGTTGCAGATATATCTGCTGAAAATATGGAGCTTGTCCAAAGCGCTATGCGAAATGTAGCCTCAAGTCCCGAGGGTACTGCTTATTCGGTATTCGGAAATTACAAGGTAAAAATAGCCGCAAAAACCGGAACGGCTGAAAACGCAGGCTCGGACCATACAACCTTCATTTGCTATGCACCCTATGATAAGCCTGAGGTTGCATTTGCGGTAGTGCTTGAACACGGTGCAAAGGGTACCTATTCAATGAACGTGGCAAAGGCCATGCTTGACGCATATTTCGGATAAAATAATTTTCATTTAAACCAACAACAAACCCACGCTGTAAAAAATACAACGTGGGTTTTTCTCTAAATCGGATTGTTTTTATCAGGATTTACCTTTGGTGATAAATAAGGGTAAAGCTCCTCATAAGCTTCAATTTCCTGATCGTCTGTTAATGCTGAGGGAATAAGACCTGTACAGTCGTATGCAGAGCAGGTGTTTATCTCCAAATCCTCATTTACGGGGTAATCTTCCTGTTTTACTTTTTTACGCATAGTTTCACCTCGCTGTGTATTTACGCAATTAGTATTCACCGTTAAAATCAAACTATGCTTATTATAAAGATTTAGTATTTATTCATAAATTGAGTTTTCTGCCTGCAGCCTTTTAATTATCTTTTTATATCTGTGAGAAATAAGACAAATATTAATATCACAGCTAATTATAATTAAAGAGAAAATACCGTATATTATTGCCAAAGCTGTTATGAAAGCGTTAGCTTGGAACTTCAAAAGCAATACTACCGAACCTGCCACAATGAAAATATACAAAAGGGACAGCAGATGATAGAGGATAGCCATAATAAATAACTTTTTGTGAATCTTTTTATAACATTCTATGCGTGAAGGTATGTCGCTGACAAAATCCTGTGAAACATGAGATTTTTTGCCTGTAAGGTACATAAGCTCGCCCATTCCGTCATTGGTGTGGGGTATGCTTTCATAACTGCACTGTGCGGCAAAAGCCGTTACCCTTGAAATGTTTTCCTTGCTTTCGGCATAAATAAGGCTCACATATTCGCCCGGTTCAGTTTTTACAAAAGTATAGAAACAGCCCAGCTTAAGATACACCAGCTTCCAGCCTTTTTCATTCATTTCGTTAATATAGTTTATCTCTTTGTCAAGGTCCAGAAACAATTTGAACTTTGTGATTGTGTTTTTATCGGTACTCATTGATTTTCCTCCCTTAAAAGCTCTTCGCCGTTTTCCACAAGCTCCTTAAGCCTTGCAATTTCATTGTTAAGAGCATTTTTTCCCTCATCTGTAATAATGTATTCCTTTTTTGCAGGGTCGGAGGTGTTGTGTTCGGCAATAAACCCTTTTGAAAGCAAAGTGTTTAACGCACCGTACAGAGTACCGGCACCGATACTTAGCCTGCCGTTTGTCAGCGTTTTTACATTCTGCATTATGCCGTAGCCGTGCATCGGCTTTACAAGAGAAAGCAATATATAATATACAGCTTC
>CAMFFI010000041.1 GCA_945949625.1 uncultured bacterium
ATTGCTTGAAAGGAAGTCTATTATTCACTTTTACACAAACTTTTCGGCGGTCTCCTTCAGGCGGTTCAAGTCTGCGTTAAAATTTTATGTCGGAATTTTTCCTTAACCTCTTTCCTAAATAAAAAAGTACCCTATCTGTTAGATAATATAATCCATTCAAACAGATTGAGTGCTTTTTATTGTATTTTTTGAAATATTCTAAACATACGCTTTTGCAGTAATGCTGTTGACTGTTATTTTTATAATGCTTACCGTATCGGTCTGCGTTTTACCAAATTCAAAGTCTTTTCCAGTCTGGTGTTTCATAATAGTCTGCAACGCTTTTGCCTTTTCCGTATGAGAATCTACAATTTCCCCTGTTCCCTGTGCTATAAAGCTTTCGTACATATAGCTGTACTCACAGGCACATCTGCCGGTTACAAGCTTATGACTGCAATCTGCTTCAACACATACATTGGGGTATTTTTTTATGGCATTAATTTTTTTACCCTGTTTTGCACTGTGAATATAAAAAATAAATTTTTCGTTTTCGATTGAAAAGCCGAAATTTACGGGTACGATATACAAGCCATCATCGGTATTCACAGCCAAATGCAAAACCTTACATTTTTTTATAATGGTTATTATATCGTCCTTATTTGTAATTCCCCTGTCCTTTCTTCTCATAAAAACCTCCTATGTACTGCCCCAGTACTTTCTGTCAAGGCTTCTGTACTGCACAGCCTCGGCAACATGGTCGGCTTTAATTAAGGTACTGCCGTCCAAGTCGGCAATGGTTCTTGCCACCTTTAAAATTCTGTCATAGGCTCTTGCGGAAAGTCCCATATTTTCAAAGGCTTTCTTCAGGAGCTTATTTGCGTCATCGGAAATTTCACACACCTTATGGAACATAGACGAATCAATTCTTGCGTTACAGGTTATGTCCGTATCCCTAAAACGCAGCCGCTGAATTTCTCTTGCCTTATCCACACGCTTTTTTATTTGGGCAGAGCTTTCCTCAGGCTCAGCAGAGGATAAATCCTCATATTCAACGGGCGGAACCTCAATATGTATATCAAACCTGTCAAGTATAGGTCCGGACACTCTGTTAAGATACTTTGAAATCATTGATGGCGAGCAGGTGCATTTTCTTGTAGGATGATTGTAAAATCCGCAGGGACAGGGGTTCATCGCCGCTATAAGCATAAAAGAACAGGGATAACGCAAGGTGCTTTTCACCCTTGAAATAGTTACAACTCCGTCCTCAATAGGCTGCCGCAAAGCCTCCATTGTATTTCTTGTAAATTCAGGCAGCTCATCAAGAAACAGAACACCGTTATGAGCAAGGGATATTTCTCCCGGTTTAGGAAAAGAACCGCCTCCCGTCATTCCCACAGCACTGATATTGTGATGAGGCGATCGAAATGGTCTTTTTGAAATTAACGGAGAGTCCTTTGGCAACACTCCTGCAATAGAATGTATTTTTGTAGTTTCAATTTGCTCCTGAAAGGTCATATCCGGCAGAATTGACGGCATTCTTTTTGCAAGCATACTTTTACCCGAGCCGGGAGGTCCTATTAAAAGCACGTTGTGGGAGCCTGCCGCTGCAATTTCCATTGCTCTTTTAGCCTCATACTGACCTCTTACCTGAGAAAAGTCCGGCATTGCAGAGTTTTCCTCAGGCTTGTTTTTATCTGCAACTGCAACAGGCAGATTAAAATCGCTGTCAACAAAATACCGCACAAGCTGAAATATATCCTTTACGGGATAAACCTCTATCCCCTCCACAACAGCTCCTTCTTTGCCGTTGTCATATGGTACAAAAAGCCTTTTAATTCCTGTTTCTCTTGCTTTTATAGTCATCGGTAATATACCGTTTACCGCTCTTAGTTCTCCTGCAAGGGAAAGCTCACCGATAAAAGCACAGTCCGAAACATCTGCGTTAAGCTGTCCCGTAGCTTTTAATACGGCGATTAAAATAGGTAAATCATAGATAGGTCCTTCCTTTCGAATATCAGCAGGAGCAAGATTTATTGTAATTCTTGACGCAGGAAAATTAAATCCGTTGTTCTTCATTGCACTTCTTACTCTGTCGCGGCTTTCTTTAACCGACGCGTCGGGAAGTCCCACAATATCAAACGCAGGCATTCCCATTGAAACCGACGCCTCAACCTCAACAGGATAGCTGTCAATTCCGTATAGTCCGAAGCTATTGCATTTTACAACCATTTTCAACTTTCCTTTCAAATTAATTTGCTTTAAATTCCGTTTTTGGGCAATTTTCTTACTTTTGTATTATAAGTATAGCATAAAAGGAACAGGCTTACAATACAATTATGTGCAAAAAGCTGTCGCCTTTTGTAGATTTTGCATATATTGTGTTATCGTTTATTATATTTTTTGCTAATCTTTTGGAATTTTTATTGACACAACCCAACGTAGAATGGTATTATATTAATGCAGTATATTATCTGCGAGGTGGAGCTATGTCTGAAAAGAATAAAGAAAGAAATTTACTTGAACTTACAGATTCACAGCTTGCAGATTTGGTTAAACAGGGCAACGATAATGCCTTTGAAGAAATAACCCGCAGATATAAGGGATTGGTTTCAAAGCTTGCCTTTCAATACTGCACCGCAGAATATGACGTTTGCGATTTTACACAGGAGGGGTTGCTGGGACTTCTGTCCGCCTGCAAAACCTTTAACGGCGGAGACGGGTCTTCCTTTAAGAATTATGCCGCTCTGTGCATTAAACGAAGGTTTATTTCCATTATAAGAAAAAGCAAATCAAAAAGCGCTATTCCCAACGAAAATATAATTTCTCTTGATGATGTTGAGCTTTGCGACAAAAGCCTTGCAAATCCCGAGGAGCTTGTTGTTTCAAAGGAACGGCTTGAAAATCTTTTAATACAAATGAAAAGCAACCTTTCGCAAAAGGAAATCAGCGTTGTTTACTTTTATTTACAGGGATTGTCATATAACGAGATTGCAGAAAAAACGGGACTGAGCAAAAAATCCGTGGATAACACCCTGCAAAGAATTAAAAAGAAATTACAGACCTGATGTCTGTTTTATATGTCCTGAAAAGTTAAGGCGGTGCAAATCCGTCACGGGACAAATTTATTTTATACCAAAGAGAGGTAAAAACCAATGTACGAAGACAAGACACTCATTTGCAAAGAATGCGGAAAAGAATTTGTATTTACCGCAGGCGAACAGGAATTCTATGCAGAAAAAGGCTTTGTAAATGAGCCGCAGCGTTGCAAAGAATGCAGAATCGCAAGAAAAAACGCTGCAAAATCAAACCGTGAAATGTTCACAACTACTTGTGCAGCATGCGGCGGCGAGGCAAAAATTCCTTTTAAACCAACCGAAGGTAAAGAATACTATTGCAGCGAATGCTTTGCAAAGAGAAAAGAAGCAGAAATGGCATAAGCTGATTAAATTTTATATTTATCTCAACATATGCAGCAAACGCTCCGATTTTTTCGGAGCGTTTTTTCTGTATAGGAAACTGCTGCAAAGCAATCTGTCAAGATATGTTCTGCAATATAAATCTGTCTGTTAAAACTGCGTGCCAAGATACTCGACTTTTGTACTTTTTACAGTCATACTTAACAACAATGCAAAAACAAATGCAGAAAATCCAATAAATAACGTAAAATTTACAAATATATATTTGCAGGCAAATGTAGATTTTCAATAAATAATGTGGTATTATAATAATAAATCGAAAAACGGAGGTATTTTATAATGGAAATCACAAAAAAATCTATAATCGGAGATATTCTTGACGCACATCCTGAAACAGCGGAGTATTTCTTTGAAATTGGTATGCATTGTCTTGGCTGTCCTGCTTCAAGAGGCGAAACCGTTGAAGAGGCTTGTCAGGTTCACGGAACAGACGCAGACGCGCTTGTTGAAAAGCTTAACAAAGCAGTTGAATAATAAATGGCTGAACCTTTTAAACTTGACTCAAGACTAAAGCTTTGCGCTTCCTTTGTGCGTGAAAATTCAAAGGTTGCCGACATTGGAACAGACCACGCATATTTGCCTGTATGGCTATGTAAAAAAGGTATTGCTACAAAGGCTCTTGCCTGTGATATCGGGCAGGAGCCTTTGCAAAACGGCATAAAGACAATTGAAAAATACAATGCGTCCCATATGGTTCATACACGGCTTTGCAACGGACTTTCCAAGGTTATGGAAAACGAAGCTGACGATATTATAATTGCCGGAATGGGCGGAGAAACAATTGCCGAAATCATTGACGGCTGGCAGTATTCAAAAAATAATAACAAGCATTTTATCTTGCAGCCAATGACAAAGTCAAACGAGCTTATTGAATATTTATATTCTTCCGGCTATGAAATCATAAAGCAGGATTGCTGCAAAGAAAGAAAAATCTACACTGTAATGCTTGCGGCTTTTTCAGGCAAAAAAACACCTGTTACAAAAGAATTTACATACTTAGGTAAGCTTTCACCGAAAACAAATCCTATCCACAGAGAATTTCTTGAAATGGAAATAAGAAACCTTGAAAACAAAGCAAAAGGCGACTTAAAATACAAAAATGTTGTGGAAAATTTAAAAAAGGAATTGTGATTTTATGAAAACAATTGCAGAAATTATGAATTTCACAGAAACCTTTGCCCCGCTTAATAGCGCAATGGATTTTGATAACTGCGGACTGCTTGTGGGCGACAGGAGCACACAGGTAAGCAAGATATTGGTGTGTCTTGATATTACACCGGAGGTTGTTAAGGAGGCTTTACAAAAACAGGCTCAGCTTGTAATAAGCCATCACCCTGTAATTTTCAACGGGCTGAAAAGCATTTCAAGCCAAAGCGTTCCGTATATGCTTATTCAGAACAGCCTTTCCGCACTTTGCCTGCATACAAACCTTGACTTGTCTGTGGATTTTGGTGTGAATACCTGTCTTGCAGAGACTTTACAGCTTAAGGATACAGAATATTTTATGGATAAGGACAGAGAAATCTGTCTGGCAATAGGAAAAACATCCCATAGCTTTACTGAAAAGGCATTTGCAGAGCATACAAAAAAATGCCTTAACTGCCGCGGCTTGAGATTTACAACAACAGGAAATATTATCAATACCGTTGCAGTTTCATCAGGTTCCGGAGGCGGAGAGATTTATCTTGCAAAAGAAAAGGGCGCAGACCTGCTTGTTACCGGGGAAATCAAGCATAATCAAATTCTGGACGCAAACAAAATTGGAATTTCCATTGTTGACGCAGGACATTTTAAAACAGAAAACGTGGTTGTGGCTCCTCTTGCAAAAAGGCTTGCGAAAGAATTCCCCGATATTTGTTTTGAGGTTTCCGAAGTATGCAGTGATTTGATAAGCTATCTTTAATTAAATTCTAATATTTATGTGGGTGCATAATGACAAATTATGCACTTTTTGTTTTATAAAAACTTTCTTGAAATATTAGGAAATAAAAACGTTTATATATGACTCTGTTTGCCGGGATAAGTACAGTCCGGCGGCTTGAATTGTTACAATTTTTCATTATTTTCAGAAATATTAACATTTTATATCAAAACTATGAAAAAAGAATTGCAAAAAACGTAATAATTTGGTATAATGATTCAGTACAAAATTATTAGTAGTATTGTGCCATTTTCATATTAATTTGAATTGAGTGAAAAAACTTGAGAATAAGAAAAAAGCCCTGGGCTGAGCCGGAACTTTCTGTTTGTCCGTTTTTTATTAAAGAACCCGAAGCCTTAAAAGGGAACTGGAAAAGCCGCTTTTTAAAAGAACAGCCTGTTTATCTTGAGGTTGGCTGCGGAAAAGGCGGATTTGTCGGTCAGACGACGCTTAACAAGCCTGACATTAACTTTATTGCTATTGATATAAAAAGCGATATGCTGGGTGTAGCCAGACGAAACATTGTAAAGCTATTTGAAAACAGTCACAGGAAAATTGACAATATCCTTATGACTGCATACAACGTGGAGCAAATTGATAAAATTCTTTCTTCCGATGATAAAATAGAAAGGATTTACATAAACTTCTGCAACCCATGGCCAAGAGCAAAGCATAAAAAACGCCGCCTTACATATCCGAAAAAGCTTAATATGTACCGTGAATTTCTTGTTGACGGCGGTGAAATTCACTTTAAAACAGACGATGATGAGCTTTTCTTTGAAAGCCTTGAATATTTTAATAGCTGCGGCTTTGAAATAACATATAAAACCCTTGACCTGCACAAAAGCGATTACAGGGAAAATGTTGAAACAGAGCACGAAAAAATGTTTTCCGCCGAGGGTATAAAAATCAAATTCTGTATTGCAAAGAAAATCAACTGCTGAAAAACCGTAATTCAGCGTGTAGCTGTTACAATTTGCTAACAAAAAGGAGGTTTCCGCTTGAAAAACAAATTTTTTGCCGGCATATGCTGCTGTTTATGTATTGGAGTGTTAAGCGGTTGCTCTTCTATCGGTTTTGATAACGGCGATTTAATGCGTCCCCCTAAAACCACAGGCGATGAAGAAAAAATAATTGAACTGATTGAGAAAAATTCCAACAATAATTACATACTGAAATACCCCGAAAACGGCAGTAACCGTTCTGCTATTATAATGGAAGATTTAGACGGAGATGCACAGGACGAAGCATTGGCGTTTTATCAGTCCTCAAATCTGTCGGATACAACAACTCATATACTTATTATGTACGAAGATGAAAACGGCTGGAAAATTGCCGGCGATACGCAGGTACAAAACGCCGACATTGACCGCGTTGAATTTGCGGATATTACAGGCGACGGAAATCCTGAAATTATCACAGGCTGTAAAACCTTTAATTCAAACAGCAAGCAATTCAGCATTTATTCATATTCAAACGGAAAAGCAAAGCAAATTGAGGTTTCTCAATCCTACACAAGCTTTGTAATTAACGACTTTAACGGTGATTCACTCAACGATATACTTGTTCTTTCAATAGGCAATGATAAAAACTCCGACGCTTCCTTGCTCTGCTATTTTCCCGATAAAAACAAGGTTACTTTAGTTGCTTCCGCACCATTAGACCAAAGCATTACCGCTTTTGAAAGCATAACAAGCGGTAAAATCAATCAAAATCAAATCGGTGCGGCTGTTGACGGAACAATATCCGCAGACAAGCTCTGCACCCAGATTATATACTATGATTCAGATAAAAATTCACTGATAAACGGACTGTTTGATAAAAGTAATAATCTGCCTAATCCAACAGTTCGTGACGGAAAGACATATTGCACGGATATTGACAACGATAAAATAATTGAAATTCCCACTCTTTCAAAAATGCCTCACAGCAACAGCGAAGATAACGATTCAGTTGCCACAAAGGTAACCTGGAATGAGTATGACTCTGCCGCCGATGCTCTTGCCGCAAATTTAAGTATGATTGTAAATTATAACGCAGGATATTATTTTCAGCTTTCCGAAAGCCGTGCAGATACTGTCAGTGCAAAAATAAATTCCGGCGATAATTCAATGACAATTTACAGCTGGTATGACGGAAAAATTCAGGAGGAGCTTTTTACAATAAAGGTTTACAGCTCGGAGGATTGGTCAACAACAGGAAAGAGCGACGGCTTTTCACTGCTTAAACAGGAGGGTGCAAGAGCCTACTGCTATAAATTTGCAGAGACTGAAAGCTCCCAACAATTTACAGATGATGAAATTCAAAAATCCTTTATTCTTTTTTCAGAATATACACAAAACTAAAGAAATGTAATTAACTTAAATATCTTTGGACTTTAGCGTAATTACAATAAACGGAGGTCATAATTATGAAAAAGATACTTGTTTGTGAAGATGAAGCCGCAATTCGCGACTTTGTGGTTATCAATCTTCAAAGGGCAGGATATGATGTAGTTGAAGCTGACTGCGGTGAAGCTGCACTGAAAAAATACGATGAAAACGGCGGCGATTTTGACGTTGCAATTCTTGACGTTATGATGCCCGGAATAGACGGCTT
>CAMFFI010000042.1 GCA_945949625.1 uncultured bacterium
CTGATTCGCCCGGTTTAACATCGGACATACTCCACGGAAGAACCGGCTTAAAAAGCCACTGCCTCCCGCTTCATCGGATATCTAATGTGCAGTCACGCAAGGCTTATTATACTATATATAAACGGCTATTTCAACGGTTTTTGAAAATTGTATATAGAGAAATTTACAAAGATTTTATTAAAAATTTTGTGAATTATCACAATATGTTTCTTAACTGTATTTCTGGTGGTTGACAGAAGTAAAACAAAGAAAACAGAAATTAATTAAATATAAAACCCACGGAAACTCAGTAAATCAGTCTGAAAGATTGTGTTTTTATTATTTTAATATAAATATTCTGAACTCTTTAATTTTTTTGTATAATTTATTTAACTTTTGCTTGATATTTTTCTATATTAATTATATAATAAACTTAAATACCGAATAAATCAAGCGAGGAAAGCAGAATGATTCAAATTTATTACGGAGACGGAAAAGGTAAAACCTCAGCAGCTGTCGGTGTGGCTGTTCGTGCCGCCGGCAGAGGAATGAAGATTCTTTTTGTGCAGTTTTTAAAAAGCGAGGATTCAGGAGAAAGAAAAATTCTTTCTAAAATTGAAGGCATTTCCCTGTCGCCCTGTCCTGTTGAGCTTGATTTCACTTACAATATGACAAATACCCAAAAAGCACAGGCATCAAAGATTTTCAGAGAAATGTTTGAGCGTGCCGTTAAAACCGCACTTGTTTTTAATTATAATGTCTTAATCTTAGATGAAGTTTTCTCCGCTATTGAAACAGGTATGCTCAGTGAAAGTGAGGTATATAACTTTCTGACCGACGCACCGTCAAAGCTTGAAATTGTTTTAACCGGACGAAATCCTTCAAAGAAATTTATTGATATTGCAGACTATGTTTCAAAAATAGTCAAGGAAAAGCATCCGTTTGACAGCGGAGTAAAGGCAAGACCGGGAATTGAATATTAATTAAGAGTTTATAAAAGCCACGGAAAGCACCGTGGTTTTTTCTTTTATTTTTACTGTTGTTATGATACCAAAAAACCGCCCTATTGGGCGGCTTTTTGGTTGTGTGTTTGTGTATATATATCTAACCAACAAAGATTAGTATATAGCTTATTAAAATAATCTGCTTAAATTACCACGGAGCGGCAGTATAAACTGTATTTCCGTAACCGTCCGTTGTAGTTGTGTCGGTTGCGTAATAGCCTTCGGAACCGTCATAATCAATATCATTAGTCTGCTTTTTGTTATTATTTGTAAAAATCAGATTAGTACATTCAGCAGGAACCTCGATTGAATATACATCCTGTCCGAAGTCATTCTTTTCAACAAAGGTCATTGGTGTTCCCGGCCATGCTACCGGTCCGCTTTCACCTGTTGTCCAGTAATAACAATATATTGTTCCGCTCCAATATTGAGAGTTGGAGAACTTAACAGTATATGTTGAGGCTGATGTAGGTTCTGTTGTAGGGGGTGCTGTGGTAGCAGGCTCAGTTGTCGGAGGAGCGGTTGTAACCGGCTGTGCAGTTGTCGGTTCTGTTGTTGCCGGTTCAGAGGTCGGAACCTGTATCTGAATAACCTTACCTACATTTTCTGAGCTTTCAAAAAGCTCTGCACAGTAAAATTGAATACATGTAACGTCTCTGATGTCAACACTGTCATCTCCGTTTACATCTGCGGCTATTAAACCGTTTCCTGAGATTCTGTTTAGCTCAGCAATATGCAATTGTATATTTGTTGCATCAACAATATTAATTTTTCCGTTAAAATCTACATCGCCCAACAAAATTTCCGTTACAGGATCCGTAGGAGTTGTTGTAGGCTCGGTAACAGGAGCAGTGGTAGGTTCGGTAACAGGAGCTGTAGTAGGTTCGGTAGTCGGAATAATACCGCCTGTTTTATAAAGATAAACAACATTTGTTACACCCGCAGTATAATTTCCCGAAGCATTTGCCGGGGTTTCAACAAGCTCGCCTAATTCCGGTTTTGCGGAGGTTGTATAAGTTCCTTTATTGTTTACTTTGGTGAAATTGCTTACTTCATCTGATGCAAGCTGTTTACCTGTATCAACATTAATATGGCTGGCAATTACAGAGCAGTTAAAGGTAACTGTTTTATTCTGTATCCAAGCTTCTCCCGATACAGGATAACCGCTTTCACCCTGTCCCGGTTCCTGACCTGTGCTGTTTGCAGGATGGAACATAACATAACAGCTTGCAGAAGGAACAGTTATGGTGTACCAGCCGCTTCCTAAAGAGGAATCTGCCGTCATAATCTTTGCGTCATCCCAGCCTCCGTTAGGCTCCACACCGTCGTCTGTATAGGCATAGCAGCGAATAGAACTCCAGTTGTTTGAATTATAGTAATGAACAGTTGTTGATGAATAACTCAGCTTTTTGTAAACAAAAGTAATTGTCTTTGAGTTTCCGTCAAATGTGCCGTATGTTCCGGCAGGATATTTTGTTGTATCAAGCTCATATCCCTGTTTGGTAATGCTTTGAATTTGATATGTATCTCCTGCACGATAGCGCGTAACAACGTCATCTGCAATACTTGTTCCGGAAGAATCAACGTATTTTACTGTTAAATATCCGCTTGCAACACCGGAATTTTTGTAATAGAATTTAACGGTTTGCGTCATACCTTCGGTAACGGTACCGCTTGTTGTACCTACCACACTATCCAGTACATTATCATAAAGAATTTCCTGATCGGGCATCGCGCGGTATGTTGTGCCTGTTTTATATGTTGAAGTTGATGTTTTTTTCAATACACCGTCAACATAATGCTCTGTTGTTAATGTGCCGTATGTAGGCTCAGCGTCTTTAAGTCGGTTAAAGGTTGCGCTTTCTACAAGTATTGTCACAGACCTTGCCGGAACTGTATAGCTGCTTCCCGAAACAGTGCCAAGGCTCTTTAATCCTGCTGTTGTTTCATTTGCAATCAATGTCCAACCGCTTGAGCCTAAAGAAATTGAATATCCCTGGCTGCCGCTGTTAAGCAGTACGGCAACCTTGCCCCATTCATTAGAAGCGTTGGCTGTTTTATTTTCCAAAGTAAAGCCAACTACATATCCATAATTTGACACAAAATTCATTGCATTTTTTGAAGTTGTTGTATCGTCATGGAAAGGAGAATATACACTGCTTATCAAACGCAGTCCTTTTATGTAATCAACAAGATTTGAATAGGTTTTAACGCGTGACCAGTCAAGCTGGTTAATAGCGTCAGATGATTTATAGCTGTTATGATCGCCCTGCTTGGTTCTTGCAAATTCATCACCTGCAAGACCGAACTTAACGCCTTGCGATGTAAATATAGCGCCGTAAGCTAATTTCATACGGCTGATATAAGTATTTGATGTTGAATCATAGGAACCTCTTGTGAGGTGGTCCCAAAGTGCTACGTTATCGTGGCAGTCTGCATAAGTGATTGTTTGAGTTGTATTTGACGCATTTACAATAGACGCCTTCATACCATCTACAACAGTACCTGTTTTAGATGTTACACCCTCAATCCATCCTTTATCACTGGCATTTGTTCCGCCGGTCAGAGCATTTCTCATTCCGTCAGAGAACAAGCCGACTCTTGAATTAAGCTTTGAAGCATTTGCTGTAGTTGCGCCTGTCTGAACTGATGATGTTCCGCCTGTCCAAGGCTCGCCATAGACTAAAATCTTTTTGCCGGAACCGTCGCTGTAAAGATTGTCAAGAGTTGAGCGAACAGCGTTCATTGTGTTTACATCAATACAGCCCATAAGGTCAAAACGGAAACCGTCAATATGGTACTCATCTGCCCAGTAAGCTACGGATTGAGTAATATAATTGCGAACCATTTGGTTTTCTGTTGCAACCTCGTTTCCACAGCCTGAGCCGTTTGTGTATGTGGTTGCATTGCTCATTCTGTAATAATAGCCGGGAACGGTTTTTCCAAAGCATGAGCCTTCTGACGTATATGTATGGTTATAAACCACGTCCATTACAACAGATATACCTCTGTCGTGAAGTGCCTGTATCATCTGCTTGAACTCTGTAATTCTTACGTTGCCGTCATAGGGATTTGAAGAATAAGAGCCCTCTGGAACATTGTAGTTTTGTGGGTCATAACCCCAGTTCCTGTTTGAGGAGCTTGAGCTTTTGCTTTCGTCAACAGATTCAAAGTCATATACAGGCATCAGCTGTACGCAGTTAATGCCCTGCTCAACGAGATAGTCTATACCTGTTTTTACTGCGCCGGCGCTTGTATCGCTGTTAAGGGTTGTACCGCCTTCGGTAAATGCAAGATATTTGCCCTTATTGATGTCGCTTACACCTGAATTATCAGCAATTGAGAAGTCGCGGACATGAACCTCCCATACAGCCGCCTCAGTGCTGTTATCAAATAAAACGTGCTTATCAGTATTCCAGCCTTCCGGGTCGGTTGAATCAAGGTCAACAACCATTGAACGAGTACCGTTTACGCCTGTTGCCTTTGAATAAACATCCTGTGTTTCCTGAGTTTTTCCGTTACAGGTTATAAGATATGTATAGTAAAGATTTTTAAAGTCACCGCTTAAGGTAACTTCCCAGATTCCGTTTGATGAAAAAGCGGAGTTTTTACTTAAATTGTATGTACCAACAACGCCTGCGCCTGACTCGCTGTCCGAGCCGGTTTTGTAAATTTTAAGCACAACCGAAGACGCTTCCGGAGACCAGACCTTCCAGGTTGTTGAACCCGGAGTATAATTTGCTCCCAGGTCATTGCCGTTGTAAGTCTGGGAAGAATACTTGTTTTGATTGTAGTAGGCACCTGACACAGTCTGGTCTGTTGTAGCTGCATTCGTCGGAAACACAACCATAACAGACATCAAAGCAAATGCAAGCACTACCGATAATATTCTGTTCATTTTCAAAGCGATTCACTCCTTCTAATAATTTAATAAATTATTTATTACCTTATTTTATCATACAAAAATTACAAATTATTATCACAAAAGAATAATAATTTGTCCTATAAGCAAAACTTTAAAATGCTTTTTTGTGCATTTAAGCATTACGCACAGCAATTTACATAAAATTAATCAATTAATTTTAGTGATAGTGCTTTTGTATGATTTGTTTATCATTTTTGCATATAAGCAGATGATTTTAAATACAAAAAATGAAAAAAAGTAAAAAAATATTGAAAATTAGTCATTTTTATATTGACATTAAGATTTTGTAATGATATAATATTTACAGTGAATTAGATTCACATAAACAGATAGTGGGGGTAAGACTATGTATAATTATGCGGTTTTAAAAGAAAATAACAGCTTGAATGACGAAACTTTCGGAATTGTTATATCTGAAGACGAAAATATTTTGAGAACTTTCAAGGACATAACATATTCCCAAAACACAATCAACACATTTGCAGAGCTTTGCAACCGATGTCAGATTTCTCCCATACATTTTGATGATGTACTGGAAAACTTTCTCACCGATTTTGAAACGCTGTAAAGCTAAAAGGCCATAAAGCCTGTTTGAAGATTAATGCAATTTTCATTGAACTTTTCTTTCGCCGTGATATAATTATTACGGTGATGAATAATGCTTTGTAATCTTTGTCCCAGAAACTGTAATGCGGAAAGAACCGATAAAATCGGAAACGGCTTTTGCAAAAGTACTTTAACGCCCAGGGTTGCTCGTATAGCGCCTCACTTTTGGGAAGAGCCGTGTATCAGCGGCACAATGGGTTCGGGAGCAGTGTTTTTCAGCGGTTGTCATTTAAAATGTGTATTCTGCCAGAACTATGAAATTTCAGCTTTGAATAACGGAAGGGAAATTACGCCTTCTGAGCTTGCAGAAAATTACAAAAGGCTGGAAGAACAGGGTGTTCACAACATTAATCTTGTAAGCGCCTGTCATTTTATACCTGCTGTCATTGAAAGCTTTGAAATATACAAACCGAGAATTCCCATTGTATATAACAGCAGCGGATATGAAAAGGCTGAGACTTTGAAAATGCTGGACGGACTTGTGGACATTTATTTGCCTGATTTCAAATACAGCGACAACAATCTTGCAACGGAATATTCCTTTGCTCCCGATTACTGCCGTACCGCACAGTCGGCAATTGATGAAATGATACGTCAGGTGGGCAATCCTGTCATTAACGCTGACGGAATTATGCAAAAGGGCGTTATTGTAAGGCACCTTATTCTTCCCAATCACACAAAAAACAGTATTGGTGTTCTTGATATTTTAAAGGAACGGTATGACGGAAAAATTCTCGTAAGCCTTATGGGACAGTATATTCCCCATGGACGTGCCGACCGGTTTGAAAAACTATCCAGAAAAATCACAAAGCGGGAATATAAAAAGGTTGCTGATTACTTGCTTGAGCTTGAGCTTGACGGCTTTATGCAGGAGCTTACTTCCGCAGATGAAAAATACATACCAAATTGGGACTTTGATAATAATACTAAACTCTGATTAAACAAAGGGCTGCCGCAAATTGCGGCAGCCCTGTTATTTTATTATGCTGTTTTAAATTAATTCCATTTTAATGTATCGTTGTAGAGATTGATGTAGTCGTTTGCTGAACGTTCCCAGCTGTTGTCGCTCATCATTGCTCTCCACATAAGCTGATGCCAGCCTGTGTTGTCTCTGATGCCCCACAAGGCACGTCTTACTGCACCAACCATATCTGCGGTATCGTAATTTTTAAAGGTAAATCCGTTTCCGTAGCCGTCGGCACTATCAAATACAGAGTCCTTAAGTCCGCCTACTTCTCTTACAATAGGAATTGTACCGTAGCGAAGGGCAATCATCTGAGAAAGACCGCAAGGCTCCTGCTTGGAAGGCATTAAGAAGATGTCGGCGCCGGAATAAATCTTTCTTGCAAGCTCGGGAACAAATCCGTGACAAGCGCAGAGTCTGCCCGGATATTTCCACTGCATATCTCTGAAGAACTGCTCGTATTCAGCGTCGCCTGAGCCGAGAATTACAAACTGCATATTCTCTGTGTTCATTAACTCTTCAAGTCCCATTCTTACAAGGTCAAGACCTTTATGGGCTACCAGTCTTGTAACCATAGCAACTATCGGAACATCCCATCTCTGCTCAAGTCCTAAACGCTCCTGCAAAGCGCGCTTGCACTCACCCTTACCGCTCATATCGTCCTTTGAGTAGTTGCGGTAAAGCTGATAGTCGGTTTCGGGATTATAGCTGTCAATATCTATTCCGTTTTTAATTCCGCAAAGCTTATAGTGTCTGCGGTTAAGCTCCGGATGAAGTCCAAAGCTGTACCACGGGTCTTTAATTTCCGCTGCATAGCTGGGTGAAACAGTCGTAACTCTTGTAGAGGTTTCTATGGCGCCCTTTACCATATTAAGCTTTCCGTCCATTTCAAGAATCTTTGTTTCTGTGGGAGGAATACCTACACATTCGGTATTTACTTCCCAGCCGTACATACCCTGATACTGAATATTATGAATTGTAAATACGCTTTTGATATTTGCATACCAAGGTCTTTGTGAATAGAAAAGATAGTAATATGTTGGAACTAACGCAGTCTGCCAGTCGTTGCAGTGAATGATGTCCGGGTGAAAATCTATATACGGCAGCATTTCAAGAATTGCTCTTGAGAAGAACGCAAATCTTTCTGCGTCATCATATGAACCGTAAAGATTTCCTCTTTTGAAATAATACTCGTTATCAATGAAATAGTATGTGCAGTCATTCCATCTTGCCCAGAAAAGTCCGCAGTACTGATGACGCCATGCAACAGGAACGGTAAAGTTTGTAATAAATTTCATTGTATTTTTCAGACTTTGCGGAATTGAACCGTAAAGAGGCATTACAATTCTGCAATCCTGACCTTTTCTGCAAAGTGTATGAGGCAGGCTGCCTGCAACATCGGCAAGTCCGCCGCTTCCTGCAAAAGGATTTGCCTCTGAAGCACAATATAAAATTCTCATAATAACATAACCTCCTGAA
>CAMFFI010000043.1 GCA_945949625.1 uncultured bacterium
AATTTGATAATTGCCTTTGGCTGACGGTTGTTGATACTGTTACGGTTCAAAGTGAAGGAATTTTGCTATTTAAATTCAACGACGGTACGGAAATTAAGGGATAAAATACGGAAAATAAAGCAGACTGCAGTTTACTTAAGAAATTGCAGTCTGCTTTATTGTGTCAATTACGATATTATAAAAAATCTTCTGTTTACACAAACTCAACTAATACTAATACCTAATTAAAAACTTAATAAGATTTTTGAGCAGATTTTTTGTCAGACGAGTGAGATTCCGCAGGAAGGCTGACGCCTTCCGAGGACAGCTCACGAAGTATGGCGGAAAATATGCCAAAAAATATTTAAGGGTTTAATTAGGTATTAGTATAATACTCACAAACATAATGCTTTTTTGCTATGATAAAAAAAGGGTTTGGAATTTATGTTTCCAAACCCTTAGAATATATTTGTTATGACTTGTCAAATTTATATATCTTGATGATATAATAATTCTGTATGACGATGCGGCAGACGGAATAGTTGGAATTATCAGTGTCGGCTGAGCATTTTAATTCCTGAAATGAGCATCAAAAGCGAAAAATCAGACCGCGTTCAATACATAAAATTATATCAAAAAACGGTTTGAACGCAGTGTTTAATCAGTTTTTGTTTTGCAGTTTCAGAATCTGGTTTCAACTCTCGCTATGCGGTTTTGGCACAATTGATGAAAGTTAACAAACCGTATAGATAAGCCAATTCAGAGCCGCAGAGCATCAGATTTGCGTTTTTGTTGTTTTGATGCTATTGGAAAATTTAACCCTTCGTTATTATGTATAGAATAATAAATATTCATTCACTGCAATCGCACAATATTTTATGTTTCGGATTTCAGCGGCAGAGTGATTCCAACCTGAAATTGACTGTCGTTGTTTGTAATGTTTATTGAACCGCTGTTGTTGCTAATAATCTTCATAGACGAGGAAATTCCTATTCCCGGACGGTTGATTCCTTTTGAGGACATAAAGCAGTTGCGAAATTTCCTTATTTCACCGTTGAAGGTATTGCGGATAACTATAAACAAATGTGAGCCTTTAACGGTACTGCTGACTGAAACTGATTTATCACCGCAGTTCTGATTTTCACAGGCTTCAACAGCATTTTCAATCAGATTTCCAAGTACAGTGCAAAGTTCAACATCCGAAATGTCAAGCTTTTTCGGAATTGTGAGATGAAACTGAGAGTGGATGCCTTTTTCATCCATAATTCCGGCGTAATATCTGATAAGTGCGTCAACTGCCGTGTTTTCACAAAAAACAATGCTTTGAGCACCCTTATCGCTTGTAATTTCATATGAAAGCTCCGATAAATATTGCTTGAGCTCATTATTGTCGCTGCTATTTACCATACTGTTGATGACTCTGATATGTTGTCTGAAATCGTGGATAAGCCTGCGCTTTTCCTCATACTGCTGTTTTATCTGCGCAGAATATTCAGTCTGCATTGCAAGCTGTCGTGTCATCTGTTTCTTTTCTTCTGCAAAAGCCAGGCTATAGGAATAGCTCTGAATAATTTCTTTTAACAGCATAAATCCGATTGAAAGCACAAGGGCAAGACAGCCGTATTCGATAAATCTCCCTCCGTAAATTGGCTCGTACATCGGAAGTATTCTGTCCCAGACGCACGAGCTTGCATAGAACAGCGATGTATAAAACAGAGGTCTGTAGTTTTCATTGTATTCGCTTGTACTGTGCCAGCCTGTTATCAGCAAGTATCCTGCCGTCAGAAGCTTATAGCAGAAAATAATATTTGAGAATAAATCAATAAATACCCCGCTGACAAATGCAGCATTCATTGTGTAAGTAAAAATCAATATGCAGAATGCGGCAGAAACTGCCGAAGAAATTACATTTGTTATGTGACGTACCCTGCAAATGCGGTTGTTAACGAGGATTGTCAGAAATAAAACTATATATCCGCTTGTTGTTTCTATTGCATACCACGGAAACACGGAAAGAGTAAATCCTGTGTGAAGAATTGGGTATCCGATAAATAATATGGTGAAAAAACACATCAGGGTATAAAGCACGGCATTCTGATGTTTAGGCCTTATTGCAAAGAACAGGCAAAAAATCATAATGAACGCTACAATTGAAATCACCGCAAGGTTCAAGCCCAGATTTATTCCACGCTGATAATTAAGTGCAACAGGTGTTCCGAAAGAGGGGGGGTAAACCATTCCTCCGTAAATGTATGACTCATTGTTTACCGCAAGCATTACAGTAACCGCATTACTTCCGGAATGGTCAAAGGTTATCATTCGGTTTGCTGTGACTGCATTGTAATTATCTTTTTCGGGAGTACCTATACTGATGATTTCCTCATCATCTATGTAAAGACGATAGGCACAATAAATTTCGGGCAGATACAAAGCGTAGGTTGCAGTTTTTTCGGGAAGAACAAGCGTTAATACATATGTGCCGTACCCGTGGGGAGCAACTCCGTTTTCGTCGGTAAGTCCTGTATTTTCTCCTATTGAAACGTATGTGCTGTATAATTCCGATGCATTTTCGTTGTACTGTTCGGGAGTCAGCAAGGCGTTTGGATAAAATCTCCAGCCCCTTATCAGAAAATTTGAAGGGTTATTATCTAAATCATCTTCTGTTAATATCAGCATACCGTCTATAGGCTGAACAGAGCTTTGCGTATATTTATTGTCAACAGAATATATTGTTATGAAAAAGAGTGAAGAAAGAATAATTGTAAGAATAATTCCGGTATACCTGACAAATAGACTGTTCTTTTTCATCTTTTTCTTCTCCTGAATAAAAGCACGGCAACTGTGACACAAGCTGTTAATAAAACAAGTACCGCAACGACAATTAAGAACAGATCAACACCGCTTGAGCCTTGGTCAGTTGTATTTATATCTGTATTTTCAAAGCTGCTGTTTTCGCAGGTTATTTTGAAAGTTCCTGTTTTGCCCGTAAGAAAGCTTACGGTATTGCTTGCTTTATCGTAAGTGCTGTTTATTACTTTTCCGTTGTTTACTTCTTTAACTGTGATGTTGCCGCTCTCATAATCAAACGGGGCGATAATTTTCATTCTTTCAATCAAGGTGATTTCGCTGTTATTAAAAAATATAGTTACAGTAACAGTATTTTCATCTGTCTTGATTATCTCAACGCTGAAACGGTCATTGTCTGATACATTAAGCTTTTCTATTGTGTTTCTCGGAATCTGAACAGTGATACCGCCCTTGGAAAAAACAGCATAATCGTTGTTTTGCAGTAAAAGATTTAATCTGTAGCCTGAAATGATGTCCTTTGTTTCGGTGACAATTTCTGTGAAATTATCGTAACCCTCATCATTTTTATCATCATATATTTCAGTCTGTGACTCAGCATAGTTGTGAGTGGTATTTTCAAAAACGGTTGTTGATTCAGCTGTGAAATTTTGCATTAAATCGTTTGTACTGCTTTGAATATTAGAAGTTGATTTTTTCGGACTTTCAGAAACTTTTGATTTTTCTTTTCCGTTTTCGGTCAGATCTGTTTTTTTGTTTTCGTCTTTAGATGAATTATCCTGAGCCGATTCATCATCTCTATACGGCAGAGTATAGTCGGGAAGAGAATTCGAGCCTGCGTCTCCTCCGTCACGGTCACCGCCCGTAAATTCAGAAAAGATAATGTTATTTTCATCATAATAAATATGTATGTAATTTGAACGTTCTTCACCGCATTCAAGATAAAAATAATAGTGACTGTAAGAATTAAGACTGTAGTTGAAAATACGGAATATTCCTCCGCCTGCAACTGCAAGGTTTTCGTCAGCAGGTAAAGCGGTATATTCTGTCAGTTTATTATGCATCAGCTCATTTTCGCTCTCAACATAGTAAATCTGAACTTCACTATCCTGATTATGTAAATAAACGCCCATGAAACAACTAAGGTCCTGTCCGATTATCTGTATTTCAAAATTATCGGGGTTGCTGATTCTGACGGGGATTTTTATGGTGCGAAGTTCATCGGATATGAAAAATTTATTGTTGTATTCATCGTCAAGTGCAAACATAGCAGTAACAGTATATTCGCCCTCGGCGTTTATATTTACGTCGCTTATATCAAGGCTTTCAAGGATAAGTACAGCTTCGTCCCCGTATTCAGTATATCCTGTAACAAAGCCCAAAAAATCATACCAGTATTCAACTGTTTCGTTCCAGCAGCCTTCATCGCCGACAGGAAGCATTACTCCGCTTTTGATAAGCTGATAATTAAAAATATCAGTTATTTCAACGGGTGAATCAGAGTCAGGAATTACCGTAAAGGGAATGATAACAGTATCAATTACACCGTCTGCAAAGGTACAGCCTTCAGGCGGTATTATTTTGCCGACAATTTCACGATATCCGAGTTGTGATGTATCTGCATTATCAAAACTCCATTCGATTTCAATCGGTACGGTATAATTTTTTCCGCCATTGCAAACGGTCATTTCCTGCTGTTCTATTACTTCAATTAAATATGAAAAGTCATTTATATCGTAGCCTTGCTTAACTGTTTCTTCAGGTATGTTTGCAAGTATACTGCTGTTTGAAATATTGGTGATGACGCCGTTTTCATATTCCGAAAGTTCCAATGCGTCAGCACTGAGAGAGAAGACTGTCAGCATAACTGCCGACAGAATACAGGCAGTTAACAGAGCAAAGTGTTTTTTGAAAGGTATTGCTTTTTTCATAACTTATCTCCAAGGCTGTTGTATGTATAGCCGTACCACTGTTCCTGAATGTTTCGCTTGTTTCGTCTGCTTATCGGCACAGCTTCACCGTTATTCATCATAAAACAATCGTTTTCAATGTCCTTGACGTGCTGAAAATTTACCATAATTCCCCTTGAACACACAGAAAACCTTCTGTCGCTTTTAAGCGGAGCAATGAATTCGCTGAAATTTGTATAAAGCTCTATTACATTGTTGCACAGGTGTATCCGTGTTGTGTGTTGGTAAACATCGATATAATAAATCAGTTCTGTTTCAATACTGTGGACAGAGCTGTTTTTCTTTATGCTTATCATCGGTACATTATAGTCAGGTTTAAGCTTGCATAATTCCATTGCGTGTAAAAATTCTTCGTCTTCTATCGGTTTTATGAGATAGTACACGGCATTAACGCTGTAGCTTTGGCGGGCAAATTCCTCGCTTGTGGTCAGAAAAATTATTTTACACAGGCTGTCCGCTTTAAATATTTGTTTTGCAGCATCCATACCTGTGATTTTATCCATATATATATCAAGAAATACAATCTGAAATTTACCGACCTCAAAATCTTCTAAAAATTCTTCGGCGCTTGAAAAATCCGTAAGCTCGTATTTTATGTTATTGCATTTTGCGTATTGATTCAATTTCTCGTTCAGTATATCTCTGTCTGATTTTAAATCATCAACAATCGCTATTTTCATAATACTTGCTCCTTGTGTAAAATTACCCACACTGATTATATCACAAAATAATAAATAATTGCAAACCGTTCGTGCTGAATTAATGCATTTCGTGATGAGGTACTTTAAATTTGTAATACAGGTGAATATAATATTTAATAAATCGCTTTTTGGTGATTTCAGCATATTATATATTGCGATAATTTTGTATTTTGAAAGGAGTAAAATTATGAGTAAAAGTGCAGCAATAGTAATTACATTTTTTTTGGGAGGTCTCGGCGTACATAGATTTATGACGGGAAAAATCGGCACAGGCATTATCTGGCTGTTGACAGGCGGCGCGTGTGGAATCGGCTGGCTCGTTGACTTTATTATGGTTCTCTGCGGTAAATTCACAGATAAAAACGGCAATGTCTGGGGAGCGTAATTTTAGAAGAAGATAACACCTAACACTTAAATGACAAATCTGAGAACACAATTTTCTTTTTTTATTCTCAGTAGCTTTATTTTAATGGGAGATTTTATGGCATTTGGAGTGAAAATCAAAAGCATAAAAACGAAAAATTCATATTCTATTGAAAGCTTTTACGAGGCAATCAAGGACAAGAAGTTTACAGCAGGCGAACCATCGCTTACAAAGCACGGTGCGGCTCTGATTATTACATTTCCGCCGCTTGACAGTCAAAATCAGGTGTGGATTGTGAAATCGGGCTTCAACAAGGAGTCTAATAAGTTTTCTGTGCAGAAAGCTGAACAGGCAGGTCTTGATAATGCTGCGGCAAACGCTATGATTAACATGGCATCAGGCGGACTTTTCAGCTTCGGCTCTTTCGTCGGCAAAAAAGCCAAGCAATGTGAAAAGCTTGTTGAAGAAACAGCCAAAGAGCTTGATGAAATGGGACTCTGATTTGTTTAAGATAACAAATCTAAAAGAGGCAGAGTAGTAATGAATGAAAAAATAAAAAAGAAAAGAGATCCCGAGAAAATTCTTGAAATAATTGTTGCAGTTTTTCTCGGAATAACTGCGTTGGCTACTGCGTGGGCGTCATGGATAGGTTCACTTCACGGAGGAAATCAGGCAACAAATTATGCAACAAGCAATAATCTTTCCTCTGAGGGCAATTCAATGTATAATGAAGCGGCACAAAGTCTTATGCAGGATATGATGCTCTGGAATGAAATAAGCGATGTCTTAATCGAATCTTCTTATGCTGAGGAGAAGAATGATACTGAGGCTGTTGAAAAGTATGACTGGAAGCTTGAAAAGCTTCTTAACGATAATTGTTCCGCAGAGCTTGCCCAAGCAATCACTTGGGCAATGGAACAGGATGAGGACACTTCTCCGTTTGATAAGGAAGGCTTTACAGACAGCTATTTTACTGATGCAAAAGAAAAGATTGCAGAGGCAGACAAGCTTCTTGAACAGGGCAAAAAGGACAACGCTAACGGTGACGCTTTCGGACTTGTAACAGTTATCTATTCGGTAGTTCTGTTCCTGCTTGGTATAGTGGGTACATTCAAGCGACTTCCAAACAGATACGTGATTCTTGGGGTTGCGATTGCAGGATTTTTGTTTGCAACAATATTTATGTTCACTATTCCAATGCCGACAGGCTTTAATATTTTAAGCTATTTCGGCTTGGCATAATAAAATAATAATTTTAGAAAGAGGTAATTAAAATGAAAAAAATGGCATTATTTCTTGCGCTTTGTATGATGGGAACAGCAGTATTCTGCGGTTGCGGCAGCAAGGACAATGGAGAGAGTTCAGCTAAAGAGTCGTCAGTTTCTCAGAGCGCTGAATCATCAGACGCAGCTCAAGATGACAGCGCTGAAGTAAGTGTAACAGGCACATGGGGAGTTTCAGAAATTATTGACGCTGACGGCAACAGGCAGACATTTGAAGAGTATTGTCAGGCTCAGGGCGTAACTCCCGAACAGGTAGGTGGTAAATATACTTTTAATGATGACGGTTCGGCAATATGTACAGTTGCCGGTGTAGATGTTGAGGGCAGTTACGAATTTGACGGCTCAACATTAACACTTACAACAAACGGTACGTCAACACCTTACACATACAATGCAGAAAATGACACCCTTGAATGTACCGATGCAAACTTAGGCTCTACAAGCGTATTTGTAAGACAATAACGGGTATATATAAATTTGTTTACCAAAAATATAATTGAGTGGAACGGCTTAAACGTAATGTTTAAGCCGTTTTTGCATGGCAGGTACAGAAGGTCTTGAGCTTTCGCAGTTTTGATGCTTTTTATGCTATTGATAATCGCCTGCTTACTTTTTCAGATATTGATAAATTTTTAATGTATAGCCTTATAAAAAGTTATATCGCCGAACGACTAGTTTTCTTACCGGATTATTACTATTATTATTATTATAGTGTTTCGCACAGGCATAACTGAATGATTACAATAACTGCTTTGAAATATCATAGAAATCATACAAGGTAATTGTTGGGATATAACACAAAATATTTCAAAA
>CAMFFI010000044.1 GCA_945949625.1 uncultured bacterium
CTATTGGAAAGTGATATTATCTATGCTGATGAAACCGTTGTTCAGGTGCTCAAGGAAGAAGGCAAAACACCACAGTCTGAATCAAGAATGTGGGTTTACGGCTCAGATATTCGTTCCGGCAAAGCAATACGAATATTTGAGTATCAGCCTACGAGAGAAGGACGACATGCACAGAGCTTTCTTAAGGGCTTTAAAGGCGGCTTGGTTACGGACGGATATGCCGGCTACAACGCAGTAGATAATGTTACCCGATATGGCTGTTGGGCGCATATGAGAAGAGCCTGGCGAGACGCAATGCCAAAGGGAGCAACGATAGAAAACTCCAAGGCAGCAATCGGCTACAATTATTGCAACAAGTTGTTTGCACTTGAAAGAAAATGGAAAAATGTAAGCAACACTCAAAGATTGGAAAATCGACACAATTTAGCAGAAAAGCTTGTGGATGAGTACTTTCTTTGGGTGCAAACTGTCGACCCTGTAAAAGGAAGTAAGCTTCAGGATGCGGTAACATATGCCATAAATCAGGAAAAACATTTGCGTGCATTTTTAAGCAATGGAGAAGTTGAGATTTCAAACAACTTTGCTGAAAATGCAATTCGGCCATTTGTACTGGGGAGAAAGAACTGGTTGTTTTCAGATACAGTTAAGGGTGCTAAATCAAGCGCAATTATCTACAGCATAATTGAAACAGTAAAGGCAAATGGAGTGGAGCCGTATTCGTATCTCATATATACGTTGACTAATATGCAGTATGTTGGCAGACCGTTCTCCAACGAAACACTTGAGAGTTTTATACCCTGGAATGATGATTTGAAAAAATCCATTGCCGATAGTGTAAAACCAATGACGGAATAAATTTAATGATTTGAAAAGATTATATAAATTCCCTCTGCTGTCGTCAAAAGCAGAGGGTTTATTGTTTGTTATGGGGTGGTTATTGAGCGGTTACTTTTATCGGGCAGTATTCTGAACATTACCGCGTTTGCGTAGGTTAAGGGTGCATTATGTCTGAAAAATACAGTACCCTCGGCAGGAGATTTAATCCGTGATTTTGTTTCGCCTGTGTATGGGTCCAGTATTTCTGCAAGAGTAGTGCCTCGTAAAACGTGTTGGTTTACATCGGCTGTTGCCGAAAAAATTCCGGCTGTTTTTGATTTTACGGTGATAATATCCTTATCGTCAATAACAACCGACTCGTTAAGTCCAACAACAGGGTGGTCGATGATTTTGTTAAGACTCATAAAATTAAGCACTGAATTTACCGCCTGCATTGCGCTGGGGATATCAATATTATCTGTTTCGTGTGTGTAAACAGAAAAAGCGTTAGTGCCGAATACCTGCCAGTTGTAGTTAAGGGTTGTTGTATCATAGGGGCGCGGAGTCCTCAGCATAACATAGGGAAGACCGAACTTTTTTGCGTCCTCCACATCTTCAAAGGAGGTTTTCATCATTCTTACGTGGGGAATGAATTTTCCCGGAATATAAAAGCTTGCAAACTGAATACCGCATTTATACTCCTTTATTGCCTCGAACAGACCGCTTGCAATTCTTTGGGTGGTTTCTCCCAGATTATAGCCGGGAAACATTCTGTTAATATCGGTATTATCAGTTGGCCAGAATCTTTTTGAAATGTTCATTGAGTATGTATTTACAGAGGGAATAACCATTATCGCCTTGCCCTTTTCAATCTTTCCGTGACTTTCAATGATTTTCAGCGAGCGTATAAGCTGTGAGCAGATATACACCTGCTGAACCTCGTTGCCGCGCAACGCACCCACAATACATACAGAGGGCTCTCCGTTTCCGAATTTATAGCCTGTTATTCTTAAATTGTCACGGTATATGGAGTTTAATTCAAATAGCGTTTTCTTAACCATTAAGCTTCATCCTTTGTTTCTGTTTTTAGAATTCTTGCAATAAGAGAGCCTTCGGACACTACGGGATATTCACGCAGGGTAAATACAAGACCGTCCTCCGGAGCGGTGATAACCTCTTCAATATTTCCGGTAAGGGGATTTAAAATATTGCCTACGCATTTTCCCTTTTCAACATAGGAACAATGCTGTATGTCGGGTACAAATATACCCGAAGCACCTGCATTTATAAAGCTTACTTTCCCGTCCGTTGAAATAATCGGTTCCTTAGGAATACAGGTTTCACCGGTCCAGATGCCAAGCTCCTTCATATTGCATAATATACCGTCAACAAGCTGATTTCCGTATTCTTTGGTAATTCTCATACCTACGCCCATTTCAACCACAAGAGTAGGCGTATTTACGGAATTAAGCGAATAAGCAAGGGTGGATTCCAGAACCGTTGCGGAGCTGTGAATCCATATATAGTCAACATTCAGTTTTTTTGCCATTGGAACAAGAGCGTCCTTTGTTAATTCATTAATTCTTACCTGCGGAAGCTCTTTAAGAAAAATATTGCTTGCGTGAATGTCAATGCACAAATCTGAGCCTTTAATGTCGTTTATTATTTTAGAGGCGGTAAATTCAGCCATAGAGCCGTTTTCGTTTCCCGGGAAAATTCTGTTCATATCCAGGTCAAAGGCAGGAATACCTCTTGAAATCGAGTCAATTCCAAGAGGATTAAGGGCAGGATAAATATCCACAATTCCCGCTAAGGCGTCTATGTTGTCGTTTATTCTTCTTTGAAGCTCATAGCATACATACTGTCCCTCAAGCTCATCGCCGTGAATACCCGTAACAATGCTTATTCTTTTTTCGTTTCCTGTTAGCGGCTTAAGAGGGGTAATTCTGTTCTTTTTAATTTCAAGATTTTCGTCAATGGGAAGTCCCACAGACACAATGGTTTCCACCATAATTAAAAACTCCTTTGTTTTTTACTGTTCATCATTAATTGAAACGTTTACGTCAAGCTCCTGCCTGTTGTAGCCGTTGAAAATTCCTTTGTTTATAACGCAGTCGCTGTAATCTCTGCCGTGACTGATTTTTATGTATTGATTGTTTACAAGCAAGTCATTTGTGGGGTCAAAGCCGTACCAGAAGCCGTTGCAGAGAGCTTCAACCCAAGCGTGACTGTAACCCTCTCCGATTATTGCGCCGGTTACATAACGTACAGGGATTTTTGCCATACGGCAGAGAGCCGTCATAATTTGAGCGTAGTCCTGACAAACTCCGCACCCCTTGTTAAAAGCCTCCTCGGCAGTAGTGCTTACTGTGGTTTCGCCTTTTTTATAGGCAAAGTCTTTGTGAAGCTCACGCATTATGTGTAAAACCTTTTCGTATTCACGGGGGAATTTTTCAAGCTCAAGAGATTTGAAGTAATTCTCAATGCCATTTCCCGGTGTTGTAAGAGGAGTGGGATATTTGAAAATAACCGATTTTGTTTCGTCAGGCTGAAATTCTTCAAAAATATCAAGTCCCGTAAAAGCTGTGCCTGTCATACTGACCACGAATTTATCGTGAGACTCGCTTATACAGCCGTACACAACTGAGTTGCCGAAGCTGTCTGTTGCGTTTTGTCTGTATTCAACGCCGTTTATAAAAAGTTTAATATCTTCAATTTTTTGTCTTGCCGTATTCTGAGGCAAGCATTTAAGAGTAAATCTATGGTTTGTTACGGAACAATGAAAGTTTGATGCAAGGTCATACCTGAAATTTAGCCGTTTTATTTTAATCACTCTTTTCTTTTGATTATTCCAGAATTAAATTTCTCAAAAGATTACGTCCGTGGGAATAGTTAAATTCATTGGAAGAAAACATAGTATTAAATGTGTTAATAACAGACCGGTCATATCTTGCCTGCGATTTAATAAGAAAGCTTTCCATTCTGTTAAATTCACGCTGAATTTCGTAAATTGGACGTTCAAGACTGAGATATAAATCAAGGCGTTCAATGCCTTTGCCCAGCTTAATAATATTGCGCACGGTCATATCGCATATCTGGTCGTTTACACATCCCCAGAATGCAAGGATATGGTCAATTACCTTTTGCATTTCCGTTAAAGCAACAGGACTTTGCTCTGCGGTTTTTACATCGTCAATTGCAAGCTGGATATAGCTCATTGTGTCTGTTCCTATGTAATCACGCATAACTATGGCGTTGTCGTAGGCTCTGTTAAGGTTGCTTATTAACGAAACAGGGTTTGTTTCATCAAAGGGAAAGCGTTTTATGAAGTCTGCCTTTGATACATAAGTGTTTGGTATGCCTATTTGCTGACAAAGAGTTTTGTAGAATTCTTCATCCTTGTCAATCATTTTGTCAAAGCCTTTAAGGTAGCTTTTAAGCAGAGTGTAAACACGCTCGGTATATCTGCCAAGCCAATATAAGTGGTCGAATTTTTCTACTGTGATAATATCCATGTGTCTTTAAAGCCTCCTCCTTGAGATGAGTTTACAATAAATGAATCGGGGTTCCTTGAAAATCTTGTCAAGCCGCTTTTCCATACCTTTGTTGTGCCGTCCGAAAGCACAAAGGCACGCAGGTCGGCTTTTCTGGGAGCACGTTTTCCGTCAATGAAAACATCTATATCAAGAAAATCTATAACCTCCTGTGCAATAAAGCGGCGGGGTTCTGCCTTTAGCTTATTGATAAATTCTTCTTTCTTTTCTTTGGTCAGACTGTTTCCGAAAAATACTCCGTAACCGCCTGCCTCGGATACGTCCTTAATAACCAAATCGTCAAAATGTGAAAGAACGTAATCCATATCCTCCTTGTAAAAGGGAACATATGTGGGAGCGTTATTAAGAATAGGCTCCTGATTGAGATAGTATTTAATCATTTTTGGAACAAAGTAGTAAATGCCTTTATCGTCGGCAATACCGTTGCCGGGAGCGTTAATTATTGCAACATTTCCCTTTTTGTATGCTTCAAATAAATGGGGAATACCGATAACTGAATCCTCACGGAAGGTCATAGGGTCAAGAAACTCGTCGGAAATTCTGCGGTACAATGCGCCTACACGCTGGCGGTTGCCCTGATAATCTACATAGTAAACATTGTCGTTTTCCACAACAAGGTCCTTGCCGGTTGTTAAAACAGCGCCTGTTTTTTCTGCAAAATATGAATGTTCAAAAAATGCGGCGTTATATCTTCCCGGTGTAACAATTACGTTAATTCCGCCTGTGTTTACAAAATTCATTACTTCCTTAAGCATATCGGCGTAGGTTCTGTTATCCTCAATTTTTGTTCTTGCAAAGGTTTCGGGGCTTGTGCGCCTGCAAAGAGAACGTGCAATCATAGGATAGGACGCGCCGGAGGGAACTCTCAGGTTATCCTCAAGAATATACCAAGTGCCGTCCTTTGCCTGCACCAAATCAATTCCCGAAATATGACTGAAAATGTTTTTCGGAGGAACAACTCCGTCACACTGCTGTAAAAAGCCTGACGAAGAAAAAATAAATTCTTCGGGAATTACCTTATCCTTTACAATTTGCTTGTTGCCGTAAATATCTGCAAGGAACAGATTTAAAGCGTCCACACGCTGTATAAGACCTTTTTCAAGATGTTCAAATTCTGCTTTTTTGATAATTCTGGGAATAGGGTCAAAGGGGAAAAGCTGTTCATTGAATTGCCCGTTTTTGTATATACCGAATTTTACTCCGTAACGTGAAAGCAGTTCGTTTACTGTGCTTGCGTGTTCAAATAATTCATCCATTTTATTCACCTCGGTATTTATTGGGCAAATGCCCTTTGGAAAAATAAAAAACAGACAAGGACGCTTTCAGAACATCCTTGTCTGTTTTGAGTAAATTTTAGCACACTGAAAATTTAAAGTCAATGAAAAAAGAAATAAGTGCTAAAGTTTATAGGTTGTGCCAATAATCTGTTATCAATTGAGGTGTATGTTTATTTATTTTTATAGAAATGTGAAAATAAAAAGATGAAATTTTGAATTTTATTTTTTAAAAAGTTTCATTTTTTATTAAAGCCGGTGGCAGAGAGCTTTAAGTTTCTCTTGTAAGGTTGACACGTCAGGTAATCAATGATATACTATTATACATAGTTATTATTTGCTTTTACAAAAATTTTACTGTATAAAGCGTTTGAAAATGATAAAGAAGATTTTGAAATTTTTAGCATTAAATCCTGCAAAATAAAATGATGTAAAATTGTTTAAGAATATAAAGGAGTGTTGACTTTGGAAAGAAAAACATCTTTTTCACTTTATTCCGATTTTGAAAAATGCAACTCCATTGAAAGTAAGTTTTATTCAAAATATCAGGTAAAAAGAGGACTCAGAAATTCTGACGGCACCGGCGTTATGGCGGGTGTTACAAATATTTGTAACGTACACGGATATTTAATTGATGACGGAGAAAAAATTCCCGCAAAGGGCGAGCTTCATTTCAGAGGATACAGTATAACGGATCTTGTTGAAAATGCTGCAAAAGAAGACCGTTTCGGCTTTGAAGAAGTTGTGTATCTTTTGCTGACAGGCGATTTGCCCACAAGCGAGGAGCTTAAGGATTTTTGCAGTATTATCAGTGAAAACAGAAAGCTGCCCGAGGACTTTTTCGGCGATATGATTTTAAAGGCTCCTTCAATAAATATAATGAACAAGCTTGCACGTTCCGTTCTGGCACTTTATTCATACGACAATAATGCTGAAGAGCTTACTGCAAAGCACGAAATTGACACTGCAATTTCACTGATTTCAAAGCTTCCTGTTATTATGGTGCTTGCATATTATGTTAAGCTTTCACATTTTTGCGGAGGCTCTTTGGTTTTGCATCCTGTAATAGACGGTCAGTCAACGGGTGAAATGATTTTGTCAATTTTAAGACCGGACAGAAAATATACAAGAGAAGAGGCAAAGCTGCTTGATATAATGCTTATGCTTCACGCAGAGCACGGCGGCGGTAATAACTCTACCTTTGCCTGCCGAGTTCTTTCCTCATCGGGAACAGACCCGTATTCTGCATATGCAGCGGCAATAGGTTCTTTAAAAGGTCCGAAGCACGGCGGTGCAAATCAAAAGGTAAGAGAGATGCAGGACTTTATTAAGGACTCAGTAGATGACTGGTCCGACGACGGAAAAATTAAAGACGTGTTAAGCTCTATTGTTGACAAAGAGGCTTTTGATAAATCAGGACTTATTTACGGTATGGGACATGCGGTTTACACATTGTCTGACCCGAGAGCTGAAATTTTAAGAAAATATGCAGGAATAATGGCACAGGGCACGGAATTTGAAAAAGAGTTTCATCTTCTTGAAGCTGTTGAGAGAATTGCCCCTGAGGTTATTGCAGAAAAGAAGGGCGACTCTAAAAAAATATGTGCAAACGTGGATATGTACAGCGGTTTTGTATATAAAATGCTGGGTATTCCTCAGGACTTGTTTACGCCCTTGTTTGCCGTATCGAGAATTGCAGGCTGGTCGGCTCACCGCTTTGAAGAGCTTGTTTCCGGCAAAAGAATTATTCGCCCTGCGTATAAATCGGTGTTCAAAAGCAGGGAGTATGTTCCTATTGACAAAAGAAAATAATATCTGCGTGAATCAGTAAGACAAAAATTCAATAAAATTGTTCTTCCATAGAATAAAAGAGACGGTACAGGTGCTTTAAAAGCCTTTTTTCACAGTCCCTTTAAATATGCCGGTTATTTATTATACGGTTTAATTATATTTGTTCTCCCCAAATATAATCGGTTGATGTGTTGTAAAAATCAGCAAGCTTAATTAGAATTTGAACAGCTGGGCAACCAACACGATTTCGGATAAATATACATTAAAAGCAGACATATAACAGCGTAGGGACAGCCCTTGCGGCTGTCCGAATTTGAATAAATCTTTTATCTTAGAGTAGGGCGG
>CAMFFI010000045.1 GCA_945949625.1 uncultured bacterium
ACAACTCCCGAGGACTTAATCTTCCTAAGGGAAAGGTATTATTACAAGAGCTTTAAAAACTTTGCAAGAGAGGAATTGGAATATGGACTGTAAGGTTCAGAGTCTGCTCGATTCTTTTATATACGAGGATATAAAGACTATAAGCGATTACCCTCTTGATTGGGAAAAGCTTGAAAATAAAACCGTTTTTATTACCGGTGCAGGCGGATTTATCGGCTATTACCTGACCTGTGCCTTGCTTATAAGAAACGATGTTTACGGCAGTAATATAAAGGTTATTGCTTTAGGTCACGAAAATATTAAAAAACGCTTTGGGGACTTGCTTAAGCGCAGCGATATTACGGCTGTGGTTCAGGACGTTTGCGATGATATAAGTTGTCCTGCCGCTGATTTTGTAATTCACGGTGCCAGCCCTGCAAGCGCATACTTCTTTGAAAATAATCCTGTGGGTACAATGGACGCTAATGTAACCGGTGCCTGCAAGGTGCTTGAATACGCACGCAAAAGTAATGCGCAAAGCTCGCTGATTATTTCCAGCTTTAAAATTTACGGAACTCTCCACAGCGGAAAAAATGAAATTAATGAGGATGAGGCAGGATACCTTGACTGCAACAGCTATAAGAACTGTTATGCACAGGGAAAGAGAGCATCTGAGACTATTGCCTGCTGTTTTGCAAAGCAGTTTAATATGAATGTGAAAATCGCGCGTCCCTGCTATATTTACGGACCTGCAAGAATTGACGATGACCGTGTATGGGCGCAGTTTATTGCAAACGCAGTGCGAAATCAGGATATTCTTCTTAAAAGCAACGGTGCAACCTTAAGGAGCTTTTGCTATGTTACGGATACGGTAACTGCTCTTCTGAAAATCCTTCTTGACGGTGAAAACTGCACTCCCTATAATATTGCAAATCCTGCGTCCGACGTTACCATTCGCAATTTTGCAAAGACGACAGCCGAAGCTTTTCCGGAAAAAAAGCTTAAGCTGGTTTTTGAGAATAAAGAAGATGAAAAAGAGCCTGAATATTCTCCTTTATCTGCAACACCCGAGATTTTGAATGCAGACAGGCTACGCACTTTAGGCTGGAAACCATTGGTTGATTTAGCGGACGGTATAAAACGCAGCGTGAAAATTGTAGAATTACAAAATAAAGGAAAACTATAAAATGAACGGCTTTTGATTATTCACAGGAAATTTTCAAAAGCCGTTAATGTGTTGAATAAATTGATTAATGTATGCTGGCGGTTTTTTAGCCGACAGCTTTTGAGGTAAGGGTGAGATTTTAATGCTTATGAAAGAGTTTCTGAATGAATTTGAATTTGATTGGGCGTCAATACCCGTATTGCCTGAAAAATTCGATTTTTCACCTTTGAAAAACAAAACAATTCTGTTAAGCGGACACGATGCGGTGCGTTGCTTTGCTTATGCTCTTTTGCTTTTTAACGATACAAAAAAGCTTGGTGTGAATGTTATAGTAACAGGGGAAACAACCCGCACTCTTAAAAATTATCACCCTTATATTTTAGAAAGACCGGATTTTAAATTTGTTACATTAGATGAGCTTGAAGACGTGGAAAAAGCCGACTTTATTATTGACGGCGGTGCCTGCGGAGAAACCTTTGACGGTTCTGTTTTGGAATTTATCAGTGAAATGAATGTGCAGAAGGCTGTTTTAAGGTTTGCAGAAAGGTGTAAGCCCGAGCATTTTGTATTGCTTTCTGACTGGCGTGTTTACGGTAAACCGCAGAGGTACCGTGTTTACAGCGAAGGAGAAACAGCCGTTTCTCAGTCTGCAAGCGCTGAAAGCTTTGATACACAGCTTTTGCGTACTATTGAAACTCTTTGCGCGAGCGGACAAAAACAGATTGGCTTTACAAAAACAGTGTTAAGAAGCGGAATAGTATTAGGAGCATTCTGCAAAATAAAAACACCCTTAGACAATGTATTTGAATCTGTTGCCAAGGGCAATCCCTGCAAGCTTTACAATAGTGAAAACAAGCTGACCTTTACCTATATCAGCGATTTGCTCAAGGCTGTGATGATGTCTTTAACAAGCCTTGACAAAAATCAGGTTTATAATGTAAGCAGTAAAAATGCAACTGTTTCAACGGCAGAGATTTCTGCCATTCTGCATAATGTTTACGGTAAGGACTGTAAAATTTACCTTTCGGAAATGGGCAAGGAGAGCTTTGATTTTGCGGCGATTAATGCCAATAAAATTGATTTTTACGGCTGCAGCGGAGATATTCCTCTGCAAACAGCATTGGAGCTTTGCGTTTTAAGCTGTAAAGAAACACGGACATCCTTGGCTTTTCCGTATGCCCACGATGGACGTTTAAGCTCTGTTCAGCAGATTTTGCTTGCTTATTTGCTTGAGGTTGACAGAATTTGCAAAAAGCATAATATAAAATATTTTCTTGCCGGAGGTACCTTGCTGGGTGCTGTGCGTCATCACGGCTTTATTCCATGGGATGATGACGCCGATATTATGATGCTCAGAGAGGATTATGACAGATTCCTTGAGATTGCGCCTAAAGAAATGCCTAAAGGACTTACCTTTCAGACAGATAAAACAGATAAGGAATGTCACTATACCTTTGCAAAATTCAGACTGAATAATACTATGTTTGCAACTTCTTTTTCAAGAGAGCATAAGGATATGAATAACGGCTTGTCCTTTGATATTTTCTGTCACGATAAAACCGCAAATTCAAAATTAGGCAGAAAGCTGCATATAAATGCTACAATTTTATTCAGAGCCTTAGTGTTTAATAAGTGGAATCACCGCCCTGTTGACAACGGAAATAAGGTTGTGTCAGCGATATGTACGTTTATTAAAAATATTTTTCCGCTCAGGTTCTCACAATGGCTCCAGAATGTTACCTTAACATTTTTCAAAAATAAAAAGAATGCCAAGTATCTTTATGACGGAACAGGAAGGAATATTTACAACGGAGAATTTCCTGCTTATTACCTTGATGAAGTAATATATATGGATTTTGAAGGTTATAAGCTGCCTGTGCCTAAGGAATACGATAAGTATTTAAGGTATCTTTACGGAGATTATACGGAGCTTGTGCCGTTAAGTACAAGACTGCAGTGCCACGATATTTTACTCTTTGATTTGGGAGAGTACGACGGCTTTAGAAAAAGTGAAACAAAAAATTGACTTTTTTAGTTTTGTTTGCTATAATAATTTAGCACAAGTTAAGGTGATTAAAAACTTGAAATGAGCAAGTTAAGGTCACTTTTGTTAATTCAGCTTTTTACTTGTGTTTTTATGAATGTGGATTAGGCTGAAAAGTAAGTTTTAACTGAAAATAAGCCCCGCCTCGGTTTATCTCTCAACCGTGTAAAAATTCAGAGAGAAAAATTGAAGATGATATAATTTTCAACTTTCCATTTTCAATTTGCAATTTTAAAAATGCGGATATGGCGGAATTGGCAGACGCGTATGGTTCAGGTCCATATGAAAGCAATTTCATGCAGGTTCAAGTCCTGTTATCCGCACCAAGCATTTAATCCTCTAAAATGGCTTTATATTGCTGTTTTAGAGGTGTTTTTTTGCGAAAGTATCGTAATTGTATAGCAATTACATCGCAATAAGGCTTTAATATTAGTATTAAACCACTCGTTCAATGGGTGTTTTTGGCTCTTGAAAATCTGTTCCAAGGAAGTAAGCCGACACTTTACATAGCTTAAGCAAGTGGGGTTATAGCGGCTTTTGGCAAGGGGTGAATCTAAAACTTTGTGTTCAGGTTTCTTCATTATCGGCAAAATTATTAAGGTGTTTATCAAGTATTATTGAATAATTGCCGATAATATGATATACTAATAGCAAGAAGGAGTTGATGATATGAATTATATTTCTGTCGCAGAAGCAGCAAAGCTATGGGGCGTATCGGAAAGAAGCGTCAGAAATTACTGTGCGTCCGGAAAGGTAAAAAACGCAATCTTAGCAGGAAAGACTTGGAAAATACCTGAAGATGCAAAAAAACCTGAACGTATTAACAAGCGAAAAGAAATGCCTGCTACATTGCTTGAGGTTTTGCAGAGAGAAAAAGCGTCAAAACTTTCAGGCGGAATTTATCACAAAGTACAGGTTGAGTTAACGTACAATTCAAATCATATTGAAGGAAGTTGTCTTACACACGAACAAACACAGTATATTTTTGGAACGAATACAATTGGAATTGAAAACGAAGTAATCAATGTTGATGATATTGTAGAAACCGCAAATCATTTCAGGTGTATTGATATGGTAATTGACGATGCAAATTTACAGCTAAGCGAGCGTTTTATCAAGCGATTGCACGAGGTACTAAAAAACGGTACATCAGAGAGCAGAAAAGACTGGTTTGCAGTTGGTGAATACAAGCGACTGCCGAACGAAGTCGGCGGTCAAAGCACTGCACTGCCTTCTGATGTAAAAGAAAAAATGAGGCAGTTACTAAAATCATATAATGCAGATAAGAAAAAAAGCTTGGATGATATAATAGATTTTCATTACCAATTTGAAAAAATACATCCTTTTCAGGACGGCAACGGGCGTGTCGGACGGTTGATAATGTTCAAAGAATGTTTGCGTAATAATATCGTTCCTTTCATCATTGATGAGAAGCTGAAGATGTTTTACTATCGTGGCTTACACGAATGGAAACGTGAACGTGGATATTTACGGGATACTTGTCTTTCGGCTCAGGACAAATTCAAAACGTATCTGGATTACTTTAAAATTGCGTACAAAGACTAACGATGTTCAGCACATAGCTCTGTTTTGCTCATATTTGAGTACAAAATGTTTTTGTGTATAAAATATGGAATTAATATATTGTTTGCCTGAAAAAAGCTGAACTGGGCATTTTTTAACTTTTCACGGAAAGTCGGGGGGAAATATTGCGTCTTGATTTGACAAATTTTGCATTTGGTGTATACTATGTATATATTGAAGTTGTTGGAATTATTGGAGTGAGAAAGGGACTATTATATGATTGTTACATTGCAAAGATGGGGAAACAGTCATGAAATACGAATTCCAAAGATATTGCTTGACTCATTACAATGGAATGAAAATGAAAGGCTTGCATTAAGTTCTGTAAATGGTGAAATTATAATAAGAAAGCAAAAATGCCAAGAAAAAGTATTGAAGAACTTTTTGACGGGTACAGTGGCGAGTATCAACCTACTGATGTGGATTGGGGAAAGCCGGAAGGAAAAGAACTATGGTAAAGCAAGGAGATATACTAAAGGTAAACTTCATTTCTCATCAATAGTTTTCCCAATAATAAATAAAAACAATAACTTCCCATTACACATTTAGCTGGATGACAGAACTCAGAAAACCGGAGTTGTTCTCTGCGAACATGTTAAATCTTTAGACGTAAATGTAATGACATACGCTGTTGTAGAGCAACTTCCAAAAGATATACTTGATAAAATTATTAATAGTGTCTTTACGAAAATAGAATGACGTAGATATATCTCTTCCTCAGCTGAGTAGCTAAGGCAGGGATTTTTCTTTTGATATTTTATGAGGAATTTGTGGTGCAATGTTGCGCCACATTTTTAGGAAAGAGGTAGTTCAAATTGAAACACAAAAGAATTTCAAAAATCACATCATTTTTTCTTTCGGCGTTAATGACGACAAGCTTTGCAGTCGGGAACAGCGTTTCTGCTGCCGAATGGATAAGAGGTGATGTAAACAACGACCAAGTTGTTGACATCAGGGACGCAACAGAAATACAGTCTGTGTTAGTTAAGTTGAATCCGCCCTGCGAGAATTTTGATGTAATTGCAGATTTTAACAACGACGGAAAAGTAAATATCAGGGACGCAACAGAGATACAGTTCTATATTGCAGAAATAAAAGAGGAAACCGAACCGTCAAGCAGTACAGAAACCTCTGAAACTGAAATGACGGAGCAAACAACAGAAACAGTAACTCAGCCTGTCAGTACCGAACAGACAGAGCCTTCTGAAACACAACAGGTAAGCACAGAGCCAATAAGCACTGAACCTTCTGAAACAGAAAGCACCACAGAGGTAACAGAGGCAACGGAAACTCAACCGGAAAGCACAGAGCCTTCAAGCTCAGAACAAACGGAGCCGATTACAACCGAACCCGAAACCACAGTGCCGGATACAACACAGGCAACGGAAAAAACTGAAACAACAGAAGTAACTGAAACAACGGAACCTACGACTGAGGTTGTTTACCCTTCATATATAAAGCTTAGTGCAGATGAAATTAAACTGGGACAGGGCGAAACATTTGATTTAGAGGTTGAAAGTGATATAGAAGATTATACTTTCTCCTTTGAGTCAAGCGACAGCTCCGTTGCAATCGTAACGGAAAACGGTGAAATTACAGCCGTCGGAATAGGTACGGCGGTAATTACCTGTAAAGCCGAAAACGGACTTGAAGCTGTATGCAACATACAGGTATGTAAGATGGCACAGTCAATAACGCTTAATAAAACAGAGCTTACATTAGGTGTAGGTGAAGTTTTTGATTTAGACAGTTATGCTCCAAGCGGATGTGCGGCATACCACAGAGATTACTATTCTGATAACAGTAATGTTGCTTCGGTAGAAATAGAAGGCGGTCTTGTAACTGCAAAAGCAGTCGGAACAACATACATAAGATGTAAGCTTGTAAACGGTGTAGAGGGAGTTTGTAAGCTTACAGTAATGCCGTTATCCGGAAGTGTAACCCTTAATGCAACTAATTTAACATTAGGCAAAGGCGAAACCTTTGATTTAAACAGCTATATTCCCGACGGAACAATGGCTTATTACAGAAATTATTATTCGGATAACAGTAATATTGCATCCGTAGAAATCGGCGGCGGTCTGGTAACTGCAAAAGCAGTCGGAACAACAAAAATAAGATGCAGACTGACAAATGGTGTAGAGGCTGTTTGCAACGTAACAGTAAAAAATGCTCCCACAAAAGTAACATTGAGTAATTACAGTCTCAATTTAAAGGTAGGAGAAAGTTATACAATAGCAGCACACTCAAACAGTGGAGCATATTCAAGAAACAATACTTGGACCACATCAAACAGTAAATCAGTAACCGTATCGGGTGGAACAGTTAAAGCAATGCGTCCGGGAAATGTTACTGTAACAATCAAAACCTACAACGGTGTTACAGCAAGCTGTAAAATAACGGTTAAGGAAAGTATATACAAGGGAATTGATGTTTCAAACTGGAACAAAGAGGTTGATTTCAACAAGGTAAAGGCAGACGGATATAGCTTTGTTATCATTCGTGCAGGATACGGAAACTCAGCGTCACAGAAAGACAGAATGTTTGAAACACATTATAAAAACGCAAAAGCCGCAGGCTTAAAGGTAGGAGCATATTGGTATTCCTATGCAGACAGCGTAGCAGACGCAAAAAAAGAAGCACAGGCTTGTATAAGTGCAATTAAGGGAAAAGGATTTAATCTTCCTGTGTATTATGACCTCGAAGATGAT
>CAMFFI010000046.1 GCA_945949625.1 uncultured bacterium
TATTTGCTGTTGTGGTTTGAGAAAAAATCGGCTCTTTTGACACCTTTTCTGTACCAATTTTAGTGGCAGGCGACTGTGTTGTGTCTGCCGCAAATGTACTTTTATAAACGGTTTCGTCTTCTGTTTTCTCGGACAAATCTTCCGCTTGCGTTGTATCAATCACAGCGTTAGCCGATGAACTTTCACTCGCTTTTTTATCCGGCTCGCTATGGGCAGTACAACCTGCCATAGCGAAAATGACGGTCAATATCATAGTAAATATTACGATTTTTCTCATACAAAAATCACCTCGCTATTCACAATGTCCATTGCTCTGTTACGGATATTGTTCATCTTTCGCACCCATAGCATAGGATTATCCAACTTCAATTTTTCCGATACATTTTCTTTTTCGGCGAGTAATTTGACGAGCTGTGAAAACATTGTTTGTGCCTGTTCCTCAATTTCGGCAAGATAAGGATACAGTCTTTCCGATGTGAGCAGATTATAGTATCTGATACAATGATGTTGTTTAAGATACTGTCTGTGACGGTTTGCCCACACACCGATATGCAGTTCATTTTGCTCTTTTGTTGTGATACAAGGCAGTTGATAATTGCCATGTATTACATAACTTACATTTTGATTTTCGTATTCTTTGCTCATAATGAAACCTCCTTGTATTTGGTAAAACAATTTTACAAGGAGGTCTTTGTTTTGTCGAATGTGCGGATTTTTAAGCATAGAAAAAGACACCAACCTTTCGATTGATGTCTTCCCGCTATGCGATTAAGGTATCATCTTAAAATGTCGTAACGCTTCCTCAATCAACGTTACCTTTTCAGGCGGACATTGATGTTGCTTTGGGCTTTCTTTTTTTGAATTGTTGTAACAATCTCTTTCGATAATACCGTGCTTTTGCTTTACCTGAGCAACATAAAGCGAAGATACTTTTACACGATGTGTATCGAATATGTAATCTTTTATTTCATCATAAGTTGCCTTTGCTTCGGATGATGTTAAATCCAGCTCGTCCATATCAACGGTAATGTCGATATATGTATCGGGCTTTTTTCTAACCAACTGAACAACCGTCTCTACGTGGCTTGTTCCGGGGAACATATCAACAGGGGTTATCTCTCGGGTTTCATATCCCTTTTCTTCAAAGATTTTTAAATCTCTTGCTAATGTTGCAGGGTCGCAGGAAACATAAACAATTCTTGTGGGAGCCATTCTTGAAACAGTTGAAATCAGCTCCTTGTCAAGTCCCTTTCTGGGTGGGTCAACAACTATTACATCAGGCTTTATTCCCTCTTTTTCAAGGGTAACTGCCGCTTTTGCTGCGTCACCGCAAATAAATCTTGCGTTAGTTATGTTATTTTCCCTTGCGTTTTCCTTTGCGTCCTCAATTGCCTGACTGATAACCTCAACGCCTATAAGCTGTTTACAGTCCTTCGCCATAGAAAGACCGATTGTACCTGTTCCGCAGTAAAGGTCAAACAAAACCTCGTTGCCCTTAAGGTCTGCATATTCTCTTGCTTTGTTATACAGAATCTCTGCCGTTGTCCTGTTCACCTGATAAAACGACAGAGGCGAAATCTTAAATTTCAAATCACAAAGCACATCGTTTATATATCCTCTGCCATAGGCTGTTCTGTTTTTTTTACCTAAAATAACATTTGTCTTTTCACGGTTTGAATTTACCACAACGCTTTTTAAATCAGGCAGATTTTCCTTAAGTCTGCTGACAAGCACATCTTCTTTTTTAAGTCCGTTTCCGTTTACAACAAAGCACACCATAAGCTCGTCTGTTTTTTCACCGTATCGGATATAAAGATGCCTTAGCTTTCCCTTGCCGGTTTTTTCATCATAGGGCGGTTGTTTTGTTTCCTCCATAAAGTCACGGGTAATTTTCATAACCGTTCTGAAAATTTCCGGCTGGAGCATACAATCGTCACAATTTATAATTCTGTGGCTGTGAAGCGCATAAAAGCCCAATATAATATTGCCGTTTTTATCAAGTCCTACGGGAAGCTGAGCCTTATTTCTGTAACGGTTGCGATTTTCTCCGCAAAGCAAGGGTTTCACCTTGTCTTCGCTTATTCCGCCGATACGGCTTACTGCGTCCTTAACCTTCTGCTCTTTAATCTTTTTTTCCGCATCATAATTAATATGTCTGTAAACACATCCGCCGCACTGATTGAAATACGTACAGTCAGAGGGATTTCTGTCCTTTGATGGTGCAATAATCTCCTCAATCTTTCCAAAGGCGTAGGTTTTTTTAACCTTGAGTATTCTTACCCTCAGCTTATCGCCGACAGCACTCAGTGGCACAAACACTGCAATTCCATCTTCGGTTTTGCCTACTCCGCTTCCGTCGGCAGTAACAGAGGTTATTTCAAGCTCTACAATATCATTTTTCTGTAAATTCATAGTTTTCTCCGATAAAACATACTTTAAAATCATTGTATCATTAAGTGCATATTTACGCAATCAAAAAAATAGTAACAAAATTGCAACAGGTATTTATTTTTACCTAAAAAGGCAATATAATATAATTAGGTTATTATGAGTTGGAGTGAATAAATTTATGAATTACGATGAACTCTTGAACAATATAAAAAGAATTCATTTTATTGGTATCGGCGGAAGCGGAATGTGCCCTCTGGCAGAAATTCTCCACAGCGAGGGTTTTGAGCTTACAGGTTCAGATATGAACGAAAGCGACACGCTGGAACGCATTAAAGGCTACGGTATTCCCGTATTTATGGGACACAAAGCCGAAAATATAAAGGGTGCGGAGCTTGTTGTATATTCTGCGGCTATTAAAGAAACAAATCCCGAAAGCTCGGAAGCCGTTAAGGAGAATATCCCCTGCATTGAAAGAAGCGTTATGCTGGGCATTGTAACAAGAAGATACAGAAGAAGTATTGCCGTGGCAGGAACTCACGGCAAAACCACAACAACAGCTATGCTTTCTCAGCTTTTAATCGGCAGCGGCTTTGACCCCTCTGCAATAATCGGCGGCAAGCTGCCATTTATCGGCGGCAACAGCTATGTAGGACAAAGCGACATTATAGTTTGCGAGGCTTGCGAATATGTTGATACATTTCTGCAGCTTAATCCCTATATGTCAATTATTCTGAACATAGACGCAGACCACCTTGACTATTTTAAAAATCTTGACAACATAAAAAAATCCTTTAATCAGTTTGCAAAACAAACCACAGGCGTGCTTGTTTTAAACGGAGACGATAAAAACACTATGGACGCAGTATCGGATGTTGACATTGAAAAGGTCACATACGGCTTTAAAGATACAAACGATTACTACGCTGTAAATATGAGTGCAGACAAGGGTGTTCACGAGCAGTTTGATTTAATGCACAAGGGCGAAAAAATCACCACAATTAAGTTAATTGTCCCCGGCAAGCACAATGTTTACAATGCCCTTGCCGCTGCAGCTGCGGCTCACTATCTTGGTGCAACGCCAAAGGAAATAAGCGAAAATCTGCACAAGTTCGGCGGGGTGCACAGACGCTTTGAAATTCTGGGAACTCCTATGGGAATAACCGTTGCCGATGATTTTGCACATCACCCAACAGAGCTTACCGCAACCTTAAACGCTGCAATGAATATGGGCTTTAATAAGGTCTGGGCAGTATTTCAGCCTCATACATTTTCAAGAACAGCAATGCTCCTTGACGATTTTGCAAAAGCTCTTTCAATTCCCGATGAAGCGATTATTTCGGAAATTCTTCCCGTAAGAGAAACAAACACATATAATATTTATAATACGGACTTAGGCAAAAAAGTACCCGGCTCAAAGTGTATTGACAGCTTTGAGGACATTACAAAATATGTTTGTGACAATGCAAAAGAGGGAGATTTAATCCTCACTATGGGCGGTGGAAACGTGTATATGTGCGCCAATATGATTTTAAAGGAACTGCAATACAGAGAAGAAAATAAATAAATGTTCATACAAAAAGGATGCAGACAAACACATCTGCATCCTTTTTATTATTTTTCTATTACTGCTTGAATCTCTTCTGCATTTTATTATTCTATAAGTATTATATAGCATAAATCCTATATTTTCAATAATTACAGAATTACATTCTGATGTTTATTATACTACTCGCATCGATTATTTATAATTTTACATATACCGCTTATGGGAATACATAAAAATCCCCAGAGCATACTGTAAAAGGGGCAAATCTGTCCCAGAATATTAAGCTTTGCTTTGGAATAATCCCATACATTCAGTTTCATTTTTAAATTTACGATACAGCCGCATACAAACTCAATAGAGGTTATAACACAGCTTCCCAAGCAACATTTTTTCAGCATTGACATTTTATCGTGCTTGGTAAAAAACTTAAAAAGCGACAAAAAACAGGCTCCTCCGGTCAGAATCATACTCCAGTGAGTTTTTCTTCTCCAAAGAAGCTCAATACCACCATACGCAAATCCGCCAAAGGTAAACAGCTTTAAATCATTTTTAATGGAATTCATAAAAATCACCGACTTTAGTTTTACCAAAGCCGGTGATTTTATTTATTGTATAATTCATTTACTTTTTCTGCAAACTCTTCCGCAGTATATAGGCAGTTGAACGCTTCTATCATTGCGTTTGCAGTCAAATAAAGAGGGAGTTTTTCGCTTTTTAAAAGCTTTAATCTGAGCTCCTTTGAATTTTCTCTGCCCGAAAGGCCAAGCTCATAGAATAAGGCTTTTGTTATTTCGTTTTCTTTTTTTTCAAGCTGAACGCTGTCGTCCAGAACGGTAGCGCCGCTTTTTTTAACTGCTTCAATTATAACGCTGTCATCAACACCCTCTACCCCTAAAAAGCCCTGACAAGAAGGCGACTCCTTGCGCTTTTCTTTGCCTTTAATCTGGGGAATATAGCAGTTTTTTATTTTTTCTTTTGGAACCGAGCCTTTTAAAAAATTGCGGATAACAAAGCCTGCGCTGTCGCTGTCGGTCATCAGAAGAATTCCTCTGGTATTGGCAGTTCTTCGTATGAGGTTTTGTTTTTCTTTATCCTTAAACACCCTGAAACCGTTTGTAGCGATTATGGGTGCATCAATTAAGCCCTTTAACTTTATTTTATCATACTTTCCTTCAACAATTACTGCTTCCTTTATTTTAAGCATAGGCTCGCCCCTTTTTCGCAATAAGCAACAGCTTGCTGACAAGCTTTTCAAGGGTTATGCGCTGATTAACCGATGAGGTTTTCATTTTACTGTCAACCTCAATAAGCAAATCAATACTGTCACGAAGTCCCGAAGTGGAAAGAACGGTCTTTTTGTTTAATACAAAGGCTCTGTTTTTATAATTAAATTCCTTGGCAATAACGCTTGTCTGCACACCGCATTCATCGGCAACTCTGCCCCTGTAAAAATCAATATAGGCATTTGAAAGCACTGTTAATACGGCTATGGGGTCCTCCTGCTGATAAAACAAGGCATCAAGTATTTTAAAAGCTTCATCGCTTTTGCCTTTAGTAACAGCGTCTGCAAGAGAAAACACCTTTGCCTCAAGATTTTTAACAACAAGCAAATCTATATCCTTTTCGGTAATTTCGTTGTTTTCGCCAACATATGCACCAAGCTTGTCAAGCTCATTCATAAGGGTTGTCAGGTCATTGCCGCACATATTTATAATTTTGTCGGCATTTATTCTTGAAAGGGATACGTTTCTTGCCGACGCAAGAGAACTAAGGTGCTTTTCAAGCGCCATATCGCCCATCTTCTTAAATTCAACACACACTCCGCTTTTTTCAGCAAGAGAAAGCAGTTTTTTAAATTCACCCGGCTTTTTTGCGTCCTGCTCTAAGGTAGGCATTGTAAAAACTACAACAGAACCGTCGGGAATGTTATTAAGTGCAGAAAAAAGCTTCTCCCTGTCCTCTTTTAAAAGCTCGTTTACGTCCATATCGGAGATTTTTACAAGGTTATAATCGTTCATAAAAGGAACGGTAAGCATACACATGGAAATCTTTGATATATCAAAGTCATCATTAAACTGATGATAATTAAAATCGGAGGGGTCCTTGCCCATAATCTTTGTAACAAGACGGTCGGTGTAGGTTTTTACATACTTCTTTTCAGAACCCCATATTACATATAACTTTGCAAAGTTTTTTGACGACATATGCTTTTTAAACTCAGATTCCGTCATTACAGGCAACTTATATCACTCCTTTAAAGGTATGGTTATGTTATCGTTTATGGTTGTTGCTATCTGATTTGAAATTTCGGCAAAACAGCCTGTATATTCTTTTAGGGTTTCCTCATTTCCCGTATATACAAAAATTCCGCATTTAAGAAGATTATAGTTTTTCGGACAAGCGGAAGAAATAATTATATCCGCCGTTTTATACCTATCGGGAATATCATTGCAATTGCCCTTTTCAGGCACTATCAGCACCGAATAATCAGCAGATTTTACATATTCCCAGGTACTTCCGTCAACATTCAGAAAATCGGCCTTAACTTCATTCCAAAGCACGCACTGAGCAGTCTGATTTTCCGAAAATGTAAGCAGAGCGTCTGCCTGATGAGCTTTACGGAAAACCTCTTCATCAGTTCTGTCAGTATCATATAACAAAACAGAGGCATAGTCAAATTCTTCTAAAATCTGTGAGGCAAAACGCGACGCGGTTTTGTTGTTGTCGGCAACTGCAAGAAAGCTTATATCAGAATTGCTCAATGCAATTTCTTCTATTACATTTGTTGTTTCTCTTGCACTTCCTCCGCAGGAAAGCACAGCCAAGCCCTTTGAGGATTCAAGCAAAGCCGTTGTACCCTCTCCGGCTTTTAAAACGTGCAAATTATCTGCCTTTGGAAGAACACTTGTGCTCCAGCCTGCGAAAATCATAATTACAATCATAAAAACCGAGTACTTCAGCTTTGTTTTATAGTCCTTGAATAAAAGAGCAAGCGCAATTACAACAGCCGTACCCGAAAGGAAAATAACCGCGTCAACAGTATTAACATAAATTACAGAAAATTTCAAGTCCGCCAAAAGCCTTACCACATTAATTATAAAGCTGTTTATAATACAGGCAATAAGCGCAAAGGGATAAGCAAGCACGCTGAAAATTCCCGTATAATACAAAATTGAGCAAAGCAATATACATATTATAAGAACGCTTACAAAGGGCGTAATTATTACCGACGCTAAAAGCACAATGGGTGAAAAGCTGTGAAAAGCTAGTAAAGCGACTGGCAAAATCGCAATAAATGCCGAGAAAGAAACCGACAGGGTTTTTACGGTATATTCAAAAACTCTTTTTATGATTTTAAGCTTTATTTTCGGTACGGTTTTTGAAAAAACAAATTCCGACAAAGGCTCGCTGAATAAAACTATTCCTGCCGTTGCAGAAAAAGACAGCAGCATTCCTACATCTCCTGCGGCATAGGGGTTTGGCACACAAAGGAACAATGCCGCAATTCCCAAGGAATTA
>CAMFFI010000047.1 GCA_945949625.1 uncultured bacterium
AAAGGTTGCAGTCAGTACAACCTGTCTGCACGAATTGCGTGTCGAGGCACTCGACAAATTTTTTTATAAAAAGTGTATTTTTGTTGCACTTCTGTTGCACTTCGTTATGTATTATATATATAAATTAAAGTTTTTTCAGAATTTTTTGACTTTTTCAGCTTTTTGTCCGTATCTTGTCATACTGAGAATGATATACTTTGTTCAAGGTCAAGGGAAAAGATTTTGTAAACTGAATTATCTTATCTCTCAAATGCTTTCAAAAGAAAAAACGTCTGCCTCTGCTGATTTCAGACAGGTATGACGATAAATAAAATTAATTAATGAAAGGTTGGTTTTTTATGTTTATGGGTTTAGATTCAAATGAGCTGTTGTTGGCGGGGTTGTATGCAATCGGGTTTATTCTGGCTGTATTTTCAATTATTGCTTACTGGATAATTTACAAAAAAGCCGGCGAAAAAGGCTGGAAATGTTTGATTCCGTTCTACAATGATTACATATTGTATAAGTTCGCTTGGAAAACAAAGTACTTCTTTATTCTTCTTCCGTTTACATTGATTTATCTTGCAGATAATTTTATTCACAGATTCTTCCTTGACCTTTTATTCGGAAATAATTTAATGATTGAAGTGCTTTCAATCCTTTTGGCTATTTGTATTCTTGCGTTTTTAGTAATAAATATAATAAAAAAGGTAAAGCTTGCCAAAGCATTTGGCAGGGGCGTGCCTTTTGCATTGGGTTTAATATTCTTTGAGCCGATTTTTGTAATGATTCTTGCTTTCGGTAAATCAAAGTATGTTGGTAACGCTGTTAAGAATGAAATTGATGCAGAGGTTAAAGAATAAAATAACTTTTACTTTTATAGAACAGAGCAGTGACTTATTGCCACTGCTCTGTTTGTGTTTATTTTGGTGTTTAAAATTACTCTTGGTGTAACGGCTTGTTTACCACGTTTTGAGGAGCGCCGTCTAAAAAGCTCCTTATATTATGGCACACAATTCCTCTTAGTCTGATACGGGTTTCCATTGGCGCCCACGCAACGTGAGGTGTGATTATGCAGTTTTTTATGCCAATAATTTTGCAGTCCTTAGCCATAGGTTCTTCTTCAAGCACATCAATTCCGGCGCCTGCAAGCTGTCGGTTCTCCAAAGCATTTTTTAAGTCTTCCTCAACCATTACACCGCCTCTTGCAGTGTTAATAAAATAGGAGCCTTTTTTCATCTTTGAAAAAGCAGTTTTGTCAAAAATATGCAGAGATTCTTTGTTTAAAGGACAATGTACGGAAATTATGTCGCTGTTTTCAAGCAGTTTATCAAAATCTGCGTATTCAGCATATTCATCAGAGCGTTTGCTCCTGGAATATGCAAGCACTTTCATATTAAAGGCGTTTGCTATTTTTGCGACTGCTTTGCCGATTGTGCCGTAGCCGTAAATTCCCAGCGTTTTTCCGGCAAGCTCGTTAAGCGGAAATGCAAAAGGTGAGAAGGTGTCGCTTTTTTGCCAGTTGCCCTGCTGAACAAAAGCATTGTAGTTTCCCACATTGTTGATTAATTCAAGAATTAAGGCAAATGTGTGCTGTGCAACTGCATTTGTGGAGTAGCTTCCTGCATTGCATACGGTAATTCCCTGCTTATTGCAGTAGTCTGTATCTATGTTGTTATAGCCTGTTGCCCAAAGAAGTATAAGCTTTAAATTTTTTGCAAGACGTAAGGTTTCTGAGTTCAGAGGAGTTTTATTGCATATAACGGCATCGGCGTCCTTTATTCTTTCTGCAATTTGCTCATAAGAAGAAAGTCCGTATATTTCCAGTTCTCCGAATTCTTTTAAGGGCTCAAGTGATAAATCACCTTGAGTAACGGTTTTTGCATCTGTAAGAACGATTTTCATAAAATCACCTCTGATTATTATTTTAGCCTAACTTTTAACTTATTGCAATAGAATATTATTTATATTATAATTATTTGGAAAGATTGAATACGGAGGATAAGCTATGATAAAGAATATACTTTTTGACTTGGACGGAACATTGCTTGTAATGAAAAGTCAGGATAAATTTATAAAGTTTTACTTTGAAGCTTTGTGCAAGCGCTTTTGCAAACAGCTGGGACTTTCTCCTGAACAACTTACAAACGGAGTCTGGCAGGGAACAAAGGCGATGTTTTTTAATGACGGAAAATGTATGAACAGGGACATTTTCTGGAAGTCTTTTTCTGAGGTTTGTTCGGAAGATGTATTAAAATACGAGAAGGACTTTGACGATTTTTACAGTAATGAATTTTCTTACGCAAAGCAAACTACATCGGAAAATCCTTTGGCACAGCCCTGTGCAGAGCTTTTAAAGGAAAAAGGTTACAGACTGATTCTCGCCACAAATCCGGTTTTTCCATTGGCGGCAACTGCAAACAGAGTTAAGTGGGCAGGTATGAACCCTGAAATTTTCGAATACATAACGGTTTATGATAATTCAAGCTACTGCAAGCCAAATCCAAAATATTATGAAGAAATTGCAGAAAAGCTAAATTTGAATATTAATGAATGTCTTATGGTCGGAAATGATGTTGATGAGGATATGTGCACTGCGCAAATGGGTATGGAAACCTATCTTGTAACAGACTGTCTTGAAAATAAAAACAACAAGGATTATTCATATTTCAGACAGGGTACCTTTAAGGATTTTTATGATTTTGCAAAAAATCTGCCTGATATCAGCAACTGATTTTAACCGAGCGGTTGAAAGTTATATGTGTAAGATACTGCGTTTCAATGCACCTAATGCATTTTGAGCAATCTATACAGCAGGGACTGTGAACAAAATTTTTATTTTATAAAAACAGAAGCTGACTTCATTTTGTTTTGAAGTCAGCTCTTTTACGTTTATTGCTTATTATTTATTTCTTTAAGCTGATGCACATATTCTGCATACAGACTGTCGGAAATCGCCATTTTTTTAATAATGTTCTTAACTGTTTTATCAAGACCGCTTCCCTCGCGGTAATCGGCGTCATAAATAAAATCCACTCGGTCTTTTCTTAAAAGCTCTTCAACCTTGTACCGTTCTCCCTGCTGATATACGGCAATTGATTTTCCGCCGTATGCTTTCATCATCTTCATACAAGGTACGTCGGAAAGACCGTCGCCGATGTATATCATATTGTTAAAGGGAACACGCTTGCTGTCCTCCGGCATAGATTTGTTTAAATCCGTATCGTTTGAAATATCCAGCACGCCCTTATTTATTCTGTAAACAAACTGGGTTTTGTTCGTATAGTTTACTGCGGTTTTGGGCCATATACCGTTGCCGTTTTCATCATAAAGAAATTCACAGGCAAAAATACTTTTAAATTCACTGCTTATTGAAGTACCCTCAATAATTTCCTTAAGTCCGGAGGAAATTACATAATGCTCAACCAAAACACCCAGACTTTTTCCAAAGTCATTTATTCTTTTAAACCAGCCTTCAACTCCGGGAAAAAGCTCAACATCTTTTCCTTTTTCCACAAGACTTTCTCTTAAAAGAGGTATGTTATGGTCCTTGGAAAGCTTTACCATAGCGTATAAATACGCAAGGACGCTGTCCATATTTTCCTTTGTGCAGAAATAATTTGCTTTGCTCCAAAACTCCTCTGCGGTAAGTCCCAGACTGGGAATAAAACCGTAGTCCTGCATATCCTTGGTGCATAGAGTTTTATCAAAGTCATACATTATTGCAATAATAGGAATATCAGTCATTTGCTACCTCAATCAACCCTCATAGGTTGTAACTTCAACAGTTTCGATAATTACGTCTTTAAGAGGCTTATCGGAAGAATCCTTTTCAACAGCAGCAATTTTATCAACTACGTCCATACCGTCAATTACCTGTGCAAAAACCGTGTGACCTCTGTCAACTGCATTGTATGCACCGTCAAGATAAGGATTTCCGCCGTTTTCAGCGTATAAATTCTGAATTTCTTTGGGAACTGCGTTAGCGTCATAGCAGGAGCTGCCATAGGCATTGACAAACTGCTGGAACATACTTGCATTTGTAGAATAGTTTTTAAGCTGAACGGAAACCTGGTTCCATTGATTTACAAAGTTATCCCAGCCGCCGCTTTTTTTGTAAGCCTCTGCGTTTGTCTGATTAATAAAGAACTGACTGCCGTTTGTGTCTGCTCCTGAATTAGCCATAGAAACAGCGCCTCTTAAGTTCAGCAGCTTATCGCAAAATTCATCTTCAAAGTTTTTGCCGTAGGAGCTTGTTCCGCCTGTTCCGTTGGAATTTTCGTAATCACCGCCCTGAATCATAAAGTTATCTATAACCCTGTGGAAAATTGTATTGTTGTATTTTCCGTCTTTTGCAAGATTTATAAAATTCGTTACGGTTTTGGGAGCTTCATCAGGGAAAAATCTAAGCGTAATATCTCCCATATTTGTGTGAAGAATTGCAATTGTATCACCTTTTTCCGGCTTTTCAAGCTGAAATCCCGCTTTTTTGTCTTCGGCGTAGGTTACCTGAGGATTGATGCCCATTACGCTTAAATCAATGCCCATACTCTGCAAATCTGCAACTACGGGATTGGAGCTTTCTGTTTTAGACTCTGCTGAGGATGTGGAATCAGCGGAGCTGCTCTCTTTTTTGCTTTCACAGGAGGTCACCATAAAGGCAGAGCATACGCAAAGCGTTGCGGCAAGTAATATGCTGATGATTTTTTTTGAGTTTGTTAATTTCACATTAATCAAAACCTTTCTTTAATAAAATAATTCAAAGTCGATTTTTAATTTAACGGAACATCAACATATATTTTAGTATAAATCAAGAAAAAATGCAAGTTTTCAGGGGGTTTTTACTTTTTATTGATTTAGATACAGAAAAATTTTCACCGTTTTTTTAAAGGTACAGAATACCTCTGTCGTTTTAAAATAAAAAGCAGTTAGAATAAATTTTGTTTTCCTTTCATATGTTTATTTTGTAATTATAATGCCAAAAACAGCGGAGGAATAAAAATGACAGAATATTTACCCGAGGGCAGTTTTATTGCAAGCCCTGAAAATTTAAATATTTTAAACAGCGAATTTTTGCTTAAGGAAGCCTGTGCAGAGCAAAAAATCCTTGAGGCAAAAGCAAGGGTTTGCGATTCACAGCATAACCTTGTTGTAGATTTGGGGATTATGAAGGGAATAATCCCCAGAGAGGAAGGCGCAATAGGAATAAAGGACGGAACGGTTCGTGATATTGCAATTATTTCCAGAGTAAACAGGCCTGTGTGCTTTGTGATTACCGGCTTTGAAAAGGATGAAAAGGGAAGAACCTATGCCCTTTTGTCAAGAGAAAAGGCGCAGAGAATATGTATGGAAAACTATATAGGCAAATTGCGAAAAGGAGATGTAGTTAAGGCAAGGATTACTCATCTGGAAACTTTCGGAGCCTTTGCGGACATCGGATGCGGAATTATTGCGCTTATGCCAATTGACACTATTTCCGTATCAAGAATTGAGCATCCCAGAGAGCGTTTTACTCCCGGAATGGAGATTAAAGCTGTTATAAAGTCAATTGAAAACGGCAGGATAAGCCTTAGCCACAAGGAACTTTTGGGAACCTGGCAGGAAAACGCCGATAAATTTGTTGTAGGTGAAACGGTAGCCGGTATTGTGCGGAGCGTTGAGAGCTACGGAGCTTTTGTTGAGCTCAGTCCAAACCTTGCAGGACTTGCAGAAAGCCGCGAAGGAGTAAAGGCAGGTCAGCAGGCAAGCGTTTACATAAAAAGCATTATACCGGGCAAAATGAAAATTAAGCTTATTATAATCGACACCTTTGATTATAAATACAATCCTCAAAAGCCGGTGTATTTTACTGACGCAGACCATATTGACAAATTTGTTTATTCTCCGGAAAACTGCGAAAAGCTTATTGAAACACAATTTTCATAAAGCAGATTGACAATGATTTTACGGAATGTTATCATAAAATAAAACAAATATTCGGAGTAAAAATTATGGATAACATTCTTATTGTATTATTAACGGCGCTGTCGGCTTTGACAGTAATTCTGCTTTTGGTGCTTGTGTTTTTAATTGCAGGGAAAAATAAAAAATCCCCCGATAAAACCCGGGAGTATCTTGATGAGTTTAAAAAGGATTTGCAGGCGCAGCAAAGCACTCTGCGTCAGGAAATTGCAGCGTCAACACAGCAAAATATTAAAAGTATGGGCGATATGATTGCTCTTAATCAGCAGAATTTCTCTCAAAATCAAAGCGAAAAAATGGCGCAGCTTGAAGAAAGGCTGAAAACCTTTTCTCTTGAAAACGAGCAAAAGCTTGACTTAATCAGAAAATCCGTTGAAACAAGGCTTACATATATGCAGGAGGACAACAACAAACAGCTTGAAAAAATGCGTGTTACCGTTGACGAAAAGCTGCAAAAGACGCTTGAAGACAAAATGAACAAGTCTTTTTCTCTTGTTAATGAAAGGCTGGAGCAGGTTTACAAGGGACTTGGAGAAATGCAGAACCTTGCCGTAGGAGTGGGCGACCTGAAAAAGGTTTTGTCAAATGTTAAGACAAGAGGTATTTTAGGTGAAATTCAGCTTGGTTCAATACTTATGGAGATTCTTTCCCCGGAACAGTATGAGGAAAATGTCGCCACTAAAAAAGGCTCAAGAAACGTGGTTGAATTTGCCGTAAAGCTTCCTGCCGATGACGACAGCTTTATTTACCTGCCTATAGATTCAAAATTCCCCGGCGATTCATATTCAGCATACAGAGACGCGGTGGAATCCGGCGATAAAGAAAAAATAGATTTAACCTTAAAAGCTTTGCTTGCAACAATAAAAAATGAGGCTAAGGATATTCACGATAAATATATTGACCCTCCGAATACAACGGAGTTTGCAATTATGTTTTTGCCCTTTGAAGGACTTTACAGCGAGGTTGTAAACAGAGGTATGGTTGAAATTCTGCAAAGGGACTACAAGGTTAATATTGCAGGTCCAAGCACAATGGCGGCGCTTTTAAACAGTCTGCAAATGGGCTTTAAAACTCTTGCAGTTCAAAAGCGAAGCGCCGAGGTCTGGAAGATTTTAGGCTCAGTAAAAACGGAATTTGATAAATTTAACGATGTTCTTGTAATGACTCAGCAACGGCTTAATCAGGCAAATTCCGAGCTTGATAAGCTTGTGGGCGTCAGAACCCGGCAAATTCAGAGAAAGCTTAAGGACGTTCAGAAGGCAAGCTCTTTTGACGATGATGTTAATTTGCTTTCCGATTCTTCCGAGGAGTAAAAATAAAATAATAAATTTTGAATTTATACCCCAAAAGCGGCAATACTTTAGGTAATAATCGCTTTTGGGGGTAATTTTTTGCAGTACGGTAAAGTTGAAATTTGCGGAGTAAATACATCTCAATTAAAGGTATTGAAGGAATCGGAAAAAAGAGAGCTTTTGCAGATAAT
>CAMFFI010000048.1 GCA_945949625.1 uncultured bacterium
ATTCTACAACCGTTCCTGTGGGAATGTGAGTTATTCTTATGGCAGAGGAGGTTTTGTTAATATGCTGACCGCCTGCGCCGCTGCTTCGGAAGGTGTCGATTTTTAAATCAGCAGGATTTATTTCAAGCTCTACGTCGTCAGCCTCGGGCAAAACAGCTACAGTTACGGTTGAGGTGTGTATTCTGCCCTGACTTTCTGTTTCGGGAACACGCTGAACACGGTGAACGCCGCTTTCATACTTTAACAGCGAGTATGCACCCTCGCCCTCAATCATAAAGGAAATTTCCTTGTAGCCGCCGAGCTCGGTTTCGTTTGTATTTACAACATCTACCCTAAAGCTCTTTTTTTCGGCATACATACTATACATTCTGAAAAGCACAGAGCAAAAAAGCGCCGCTTCTTCACCGCCTGCACCGCCTCTGATTTCTACGATTACGTTTTTATCATCATTGGGGTCTTTGGGCAAAAGCAGTATTTTAAGCTCTTCTGAAAGGCTGTCAATTTGCTCTTTTGCATCGTCAAGTTCAAGCTGAGCCATTTTTTTAAGCTCTTCGTCAGAGGAGGAGTCGTTTAATATTTCAAGGGCTTCTTCGGTTGTAGTTTCAGCCTTTTTATATTCTCTGTATTTCAGTACAATAGGCTCTATGTTTTTGATTTCTTTCATGATTTTTTGAAATTCATCTGCGTTTGACGCAACAGAGGGGTCATAGAGCTTTGTGTTCAATTCACTGTATCGTTTGTCAAAAATTTCGATTTTTTCAAACAAAAATATCTTCCTTTACAATTAAACTGTTTGGTTTTCTTCTTTTGAGATAATTCTTTTTATATTTTTTTCAGCCTTGCTTCTGGGAATCATAAACTGGTGTCTGCATTTTTCACATTCAAGCTTAAAGTCCATTCCAACCCTGAGTACAAGAAAGGTTTTGCCTTTGCAGGGATGGGGTTTTTTCATTTCCAGAATATCGCCCACTTTAATATCCATAAAATTCCTCCGTAAAAACAATTCTTTCCTTTATAAATTTCTATATATTATACTACTTATATGCAAAAATATCAAGATATGGCTTTACGGCTTGATGAAAGTAAATTTTGTAATAATTTAATTCGTTTTTATAAAATAAAAAGGAGCCCGAAAGGCTCCCTGTGAAAGTTATTCAATTTTAAATCCCTTTATTTTTTCATAGGTTCGCAAATCGGCAAGAGCGTCTATTTTTATTCCATCATTTTCATATTCTTCTGAAAAGACCGTGCCGTTTTTGCGTATCTCTGCGGCAAGACCTGCCTTTGCAAAGGGTAAAAGAAATTTACCTCTTTTCATTTTCACGGGCAGATTTTCTTCAATAGCTTTTAAAAGCCCGTCTATGCCCCTGTTGTACTTTGCGCTTATTTTAACGGTGTTTCCGATACAGGGAATATCTGTCTCAGGCGGAAGAAGGTCGCACTTGTTGAGAACTGTAATTACAGGCGTATCACCGCAGCCAAGCTCATAGAGCAAGTCCCTTGTAACATTCATATGCACCTGTGCTTCATCGCTGCTTGCGTCGCACACGTTTAGAATAACGTCGGACTGTGCCGCTTCCTCAAGAGTTGATTTAAAGGCTTCCACAAGATGATGAGGAAGTCTGCGGATAAGACCTACCGTATCAATAAGCATAACGGTGTTGCCGTCAGGCAGCTTTAATGCCCTTGAGGTAGGGTCCAGCGTTGCAAACAGCTTATCCTGTGCAAGCACTCCTGCGTCTGTTAAAAGGTTCATCAGCGTGCTTTTTCCTGCGTTGGTGTAGCCTACGATTGCAACAGTTATAATACCGTCCTTTTCTCTGCGTAAACGCAGCTGACTTCTGTGCTTTTCCAGATTTTCAAGCTGTGCCTTCAAGGTTTCCATTCGACGTCTTATGTGGCGCTTGTCGGTTTCCAGCTTTGTTTCGCCGGGACCTCTGGTGCCGATACCGCCGCCTAAACGCGACATTGCAATTCCCTTGCCCGTAAGCCTTGGCAAAAGATATTTAAGCTGTGCAAGCTCAACCTGAATTTTACCTTCCTTTGACTTTGCCCGCAAGGCGAAAATATCAAGTATCAGCATTGTACGGTCAATGACTCTTACGTCGGTTACGCTTTCAATATTATTTATCTGTGACGGGGTAAGCTCGCAGTCAAAAACAAGCAAATCAATTTCCTGTGATTTGCATATGTCGGTGATTTCCTGAAGCTTTCCCGAGCCTACATACGTTGCTGTTTCAGGCTTTGCAAGCTTTTGACAAACGCTAAGTACCGGATTTGCCCCTGCGCTTTTTACAAGCTCAAAAAGCTCGTCAAGGGAGGCTTCTGCGTCAAATCCGCCTGTATCAACACTGACAAGCAGGGCATTGGTTATTTTTTCTTCATTGCTTTTAAGCTCCATATTTTTCCTCCCAATATAATTTTGCAAAGATTTTACCTGATTTTACAAATTTTATAAAAAACTGTTGTTTTAAGGCTAAAGATATTGAAACTTTGGGGCTAAATGTAGTATAATATAAATTAATAATTTTGTAAACTAAATTAACAGGGGTCTTTTTTATGGATAATCAATATGATGTGGTAATTGTCGGTGCAGGCGTTGCAGGACTTTATGCGGCGTTGCAGTTTTCCGAGGAGTATAACGTACTTCTTCTGGCAAAAAGAGAGCTGACACTTTCAAACAGCTCCCTGGCACAAGGCGGTGTTGCGGCTGTTCTCGACAAAAACAACGATAATTATAAGCTCCATATTGCAGATACTTTAATTGCAGGTAAATACAAAAACAATCTTTCGGCAGTTGAAAAGCTGGTAACGGAAGGTCCCGATGATGTTTTACGCTTAAAGGAAATGGGCGTTGATTTTGACCTTGAGAAGGACGGCAAGCTTTCAAAAACCCTTGAGGCAGGTCATTCAAGACACAGAATTGTTCATCATAAGGATTCAACCGGCAAGGAAATTGTAGATAAGCTTATAAGCATTGTGAAAAAGAAACCCAATGTTACCATTTGTCACGACACGCTGGTTTATGCAATTGAAAAAGTGGAAAACGGCTTTTGCGTTTGCTTTTTGCAAAACGGCGAAAACTTTCAGGTGGGAAGTAATTTCTGCATTATATGCACAGGCGGCATAGGAAGGGTTTATAAATATACCACAAACTCCGCTATTGCCACAGGCGACGGAATTGCCTTTGCTCATATGCTGGGAGCAAAAATTAAACATTTATCCCGTGTTCAGTTTCATCCAACTGCGTTTGCGGCTGAAAAAAACCGTGAGCGTTTTCTTATCAGCGAAGCTGTCAGAGGAGAGGGCGCCGTACTGCTTAACTGTGAGGGAAGAAGATTTGCCTTTGATTATGACTCAAGAGGAGAGCTTGCCCCAAGAGATGTTGTTTCAAACGCAATTATGCTTGAAGCAAAGAAAACAAACAGCGAAAACTTTTATCTTGATATTACTCATAAGGATTCGGAGTTTTTAAAACAGCGTTTTCCTATGATTTACAGCAGATGTCTGGAAGAGGGCGTTGACATAACAAAGGACAGAATACCCGTATTTCCGTGTCAGCATTATCTGATGGGCGGAATAAATGTTGATTTGAATGCAAGAACATCGGTTGAGGGACTTTATGCCGCAGGAGAATGTTCCCATACGGGAGTGCACGGAGCAAACCGCCTTGCAAGCAATTCCCTGCTTGAAGCGCTTGTGTTTTCCAGAAGTGCCGCACAGGATATTATGGAACATATAAACAAAAACGGCAGACGGCCTTTAGGGAAAATGCCTGCTCCAATTGATGTTAAGGGAAAGCCCTTGCCGTCGGGAATAAGAACTCAGATAAGAGAGATTATGCAGGATACATATTTTGTTATTCCGAAGCTTGAAAAAGCTGATGAAAGCTATAAAAAGGTTGATGATATTCTAAATGGCCTTGTATCGCAGAAATATGAAATAACCGCAGATTATGTAGAGGCAAGAAGTCTTGCAATTGTTGCAGGAATAATACTTGATGAAGTCAGGGAGGGAATAAACCTATGATTTTAAATCAGATTTATGTTGACGAGCTTATAAAAAATGCGTTGCTTGAGGATATTAACTATATTGACACTACAACGGATTATTTAATCCCCGAGGACCAGCAGGGCGCGGCGCAGTTTCTGGCAAAAGCAGACGGAGTTTTGTGCGGCCTTGAGGTTGCGTTAAGAGTTTTTGAGATTTTACAGCCGGATTTTAAATATGAAGCATTTAAAAAAGACGGCGATTATATTAAAAAAGGCGAGGTTTTTGCCAAAATTTACGGCAAAACAAGAACTATCCTTAAGGGCGAAAGAACAGCTCTTAATTTAATTCAGCATATGAGCGGAATTGCAACCGCAACAAATGAAGCCGTAAAAATTGCAGAGGGTACAAACGCATCTATTGCCGATACAAGAAAAACACTGCCCGGACTCAGACCTATTCAGAAATATGCAGTTACCGTAGGCGGAGGAAAAAACCACCGCTATAATCTTTCAGACGCGGCTATGCTTAAGGATAACCACGTTGACGCAGGGGGCGGAATTGAAAACGCAGTAAAAACCCTTAAGAAAAGGCTGGGACATATGACGAAGGTTGAGCTTGAGGTTAGAAATCTTGACGAGCTTAAGCAGGCTCTTGACGCAGGTGTTGACGTTATTATGCTTGACAATATGAGCCCTGAAATGATGAAGGAAGCAGTAAGAATTACAGACGGAAAAGCTTTGCTTGAGGCAAGCGGCGGTATTACAAACGAAACTCTCCGTGCTGTTGCTGAAACAGGCGTTGATATTATTTCAATAGGTGCGCTGACTCATTCCGTAAAAGCATTTGACATTTCTCTGAAAATTGTTAAGTAAACTGTTGAAGGGGAAATTATGAAATATGAGTGGATTGATGAATTCCTTTTAAGCAAAAAAGGAGTTTCAAAGGATTTTAAGGCTGAATGGAACTGGGTAAGATACCTTATAGGCGGAAAAATGTTTGCGGCGATTTGTTTGGATGATAATGATGAACCTTACTACATAACCCTGAAATCAGAGCCGTTAGAGGGAGAACTGCTAAGAAGTCAATATCCCGACATTATCCCCGGTTATTATATGAATAAGGTACATTGGAATTCTGTCAATCCCAACGGAGCTGTTCCGGATGAATTAATGAAAGAAATGCTTGATAAATCATATGATTTGGTTTTAAAGGGTTTCAGCAAAAAGAAGCAACAGGAATTGCTTGCGTAAAACACTTAAAATTGAAAAATAAGACATAGCAAAAACACCTTGTTCATATTAATGGATGAGGTGTTTTTTATGTGTTTTAAACGTGTGTTTTCTTTTTTATTGACTTTTGTAATTATGCTTTCGGGAGTAACCTTCTCGGCAGCCGCGCTAAGTACAGAGGAAATTACGGCTCCATCGGCAATTCTTATGGAGCCTAACAGCAAAAAGGTGCTTTTCGAGCATAATTCTCACGAGCAAAGGCCCTGTGCGTCCATAACCAAGGTTATGACTATGCTCCTTGTAATGGAAGCGATAGACAGCGGAAAAATCAGCTATGACGATACGGTTACAGCATCGGCAAAGGCAGCGTCCATGGGAGGCTCCGACATCTGGCTTGAAGAGGGTGAGCAGATGTCCGTTGACGATATGATTAAAGCGACGGTTGTAGCCTCTGCAAACGACGCGGCGGTAGCACTTGCAGAGCATATCTGCGGCAGTGAGGAGGGATTTGTAAATAAAATGAATGAAAAAGCAGCGGAGCTTGGTATGAACGATACTGTTTTTAAAAACTGCAACGGACTTGACGAGGAGGGGCACGTTACATCTGCCTATGATGTTGCAATTATGTCAAGCGAGCTTATTAAGCACGAAAAAATCTTTGATTATACATCTATCTGGATGGATAATCTGAGAGGCGGCAAAACTCAGATTGTAAATACAAATAAGCTTTTAAAAACCTACAACGGAATTACCGGACTTAAAACAGGCACAACCGATGACGCCGGATGCTGTATGTCTGCAACTGCAAGTCGCGACGGACTTTCGCTTGTAGCTGTTGTTTTAGGCTGTAATACGGGAACGGAAAGATTCAGGGACGCCGCTGCAATTCTTGATTACGGCTTTGCAAATTATCAGTATAAGCTGCTGTCATCTCCCGATGAGCTGGGAACGGAAATTGAGGTTACAGGCGGTATGGAGAAAAACGTGGAAATTGAATGTAATGTTGACAGCGGCTTTGTTTTGCCAAAGGGCAGTGCAAGCAAAATAGAATGCAGTGTTTCTCTGCCCGAAGCAGTTGAAGCACCCGTAAAAAGCGGAGATAAAGTGGGCAGTGTTACATATTCTGTTGACGGAGAAGAGCTTGCGTCCTTTGACATAACTGCAAAAACAGAAACACAGCAGATAAATTTCGGCTCTGTGCTTAGTCTTCTGTATAATGCTTTGATTGCCTTATAGACATATTTTTAGCTTAATTGTTAAGATAAAGTCGAAAAATTTAAATTTTTTGTACCCTTAACCCTATAGGCGGCAGAATAATGCCTGTTTCAGAACAAAACAATTGCCGATACTTAAAAAATAACAAAAAAATGTTGCAAAGAATAGCGCTTTATAGTATAATAAGACTACAAAAAAATAAAGTAGGCTTTTTATAGGTCTTGATTGCTTCAGGAGGAGATTAAAATGTCAACTAAACTTGTGGATAAGTATCTTAACGGCTTTGTAGAGGAGCAGGAATACATCGGTATGGCTGAGCAGGTTAAAACTGCACACAAAATGCTTCATTCGGGAAGCGGCTTGGGTAATGATTTTCTCGGCTGGCTTACACTTCCCACAGATTATGATAAGGAAGAATTTGACCGCATTAAAAAAGCGGCTGAAAAAATTAAAAAGGACACTGATGTATTTATTGTAATCGGCATCGGCGGTTCATATTTAGGCGCAAGAGCGGCAATTGAGTTTTTAAACTCACAGAATTACAATGCGCTTGCAAAGGATACACCCCAGATTTACTTTACCGGTAATTCAATCAGTTCTTCGGCACTTGCAGATATTATGGAGCTTTGCGAGGGCAAGGATGTTTCCGTTAATATGATTTCAAAATCAGGTACTACCACCGAGCCTGCAATTGCTTTCCGTGTTTTCAGAGAAATGCTTGAAAACAAATACGGCAAGGAGGGTGCAAAGGAAAGAATTTACTGCACAACCGACAAGGCAAAGGGTACATTAAAGGAGCTTGCCGACAAGGAAGGTTATGAAACATTTGTTGTTCCCGATAATGTAGGAGGAAGATTCTCCGTTCTTACAGCAGTAGGACTTCTCCCGATTGCTGTTTCAGGCGCTGATATTGACGCACTTATGGCAGGCGCAAGAAAAGCACAGAATGAATTTGACAATGATGATTTACTGACAAACGACTGTT
>CAMFFI010000049.1 GCA_945949625.1 uncultured bacterium
CTTATGTGATTCATTTTATCAGACACGGCCGAATTGATGAAACCCTGAAAGGCGCATACATCGGCACAACAGATGTTCCCTTAAGCGAAACAGGAAAAAAAGAGCTTATGGAGCTGGACGAAAAATATAAATATCCCGGCACAATGGCTGTGTTCACAAGCCCTCTTAAAAGATGCACTCAGACGGCGCAGATTTTATATCCACAGCAAAAGCCTATTGTAATAGAGCAGTTATCGGAATGTAATTTCGGAGAATGGGAGGGAAAAACCGCCGATGAACTGAAAAACGAGCCTGATTTTGAAAAATGGCTTTCCGGCTCTAACGAGGTAAAGCCGCCGAGAGGGGAAAGCAACGCAGATTTTACAAGACGTGTCTGCAATATGTTTGAAAGTATTGTTCAAGGCGTAATTAAAACAGGTACAACCGAAAGCGTAATAATTACTCACGGCGGAGTAATTATGACCTTGCTTGCTGTTTACGGACTGCCCCAGGCAAAGCCTTTTGACTGGGTAATGGACAACGGCTTTGGATATTCCGTAAGGATAACGCCGCTTTTGTGGCAGAGAGATAAGGTAACCGAGGTGTTTAATCGTATTCCGGGAAAAAAGGATGACGATGAAGAACTGTAATTTTGAAGATTGTAGCATAGTTTACAATGTTTTTTTCGCAGTTATGCAATAATAGATTTATAAATTTATTAATACCAATTTTCGATAAAGCGTTTGTTGAATGTCGGTATAAAAAGGAGAAATTAAAATGGCAGATTATAAAATTACTCTTTTAAAGGGTGACGGAATCGGTCCTGAAATTGTAAATCAGGCAGTAAAGGTACTTGACAAAGCAGGTGAAAAATTCGGCTTTACGGTTGAGTATGACGAGGCTCTTCTGGGCGGCTGTGCAATTGACGCAACAGGTGTTCCGCTTCCTGATGAAACAGTTGAAAAATGTAAAAAAGCAGACAGTGTTCTTTTAGGTGCAGTAGGCGGACCTAAGTGGGATACTCTTCCCGGAAATCTTCGTCCTGAGGCAGGTCTTTTAGGCATCAGAGGCGCTTTGGGACTTTTTGCAAATTTACGTCCTGCTGTAATTTTTGAACCCTTAAAGGGTGCGTCACCGATTAAAGATGAAATCATCGGCGGCGCTTTGGATGTAATGATTGTAAGAGAGCTTACAGGCGGTATTTACTTTGGAGAAAGAGGCAGAAAAGAGGTTAACGGACAGCCTGCCGCTTACGATACAGAAATGTACACCGTTCCTGAAATTGAGCGTATTGCAAGAGTTGCCTTTGACCTTGCGATGAAGAGAAACAAAAAGCTTACAAACGTTGATAAGGCAAACGTTCTGGAATCTTCACGTCTTTGGAGAGAAACTGTCCTCAGAGTTGCAAAGGATTATCCGGAGGTTGAGCTTAATCACCTTTATGTTGATAACTGTGCAATGCAGCTTGTAAGAAATCCCGGTCAGTTTGACGTAATCGTTACATCAAACATATTCGGAGATATTCTTTCCGACGAGGCTTCAATGATAAGCGGCTCAATCGGTATGCTTGCTTCTGCGTCGCTTTCAGCAGGCAAAAGCGGACTTTACGAGCCTATCCACGGCTCTGCTCCTGATATTGCAGGCTTAGGTATTGCAAATCCTCTTGCAACAATTCTTTCTGTTGCAATGATGTTAAGATATTCACTTGACCAGCCTGAAGCTGCCGACGCAATTGAAAAGGCAGTTAGTGATGTTCTTGTAGATTACCGTACTCCGGATATTTACGCTGAGGGTACAAAGAAAGTAAACTGTGAGGAAATGGGCGACCTTGTTTGTAATGCACTTTAACAGCGTTTCGGTGATATTATGACATATTACGATATGCACTCCCACATACTTCCCGGCGTAGATGACGGAAGTAAAAGCATAAGTCAGTCCCTTGAGCTTATTAATCTTCACGTTAAAAATGGGGTTACAAATATATGCCTTACTCCTCATTTTTACACAAATCAGGAAAGTATAGCGGACTTTACCTCAAAGCGTGACAGTGCTTTTGAAAAGCTGAAAGGTGCTGTGCCCGAAAATGTTAATCTGTGTCTTGGCGCAGAGGTGTTTGTAACGCATTATCTGTTTAACAATAAAGATATTTCAATGCTTTGCTACGGCAACTCTAAGTATATGCTTACTGAATTTGCATATAAAGCAAGCTTTAGCGGAAAGTCAATGGATATGCTTGTAAAAATTAAGGATAATTACGGATTCATTCCTGTTATTCCTCATATTGAGCGTTATGAAAATGTTTTTTATGACGACAGCAAGCTTGAAGAATTGACGGATATGGGTGTAATAATTCAGACAAATGCATCCTCTTTCAGCGGTTTCAGAAGAAAAAGACGTATTTTGAAGCTCATAGACAATGGTTTTATACATATTTTGGGAACAGACGCACACTCGCTTACAAGAGGCAATCCGGAAAATTATTCGGAAGCCTGCAAGCTGATAGCTCAAAAATGCGGAAGAAACAGGCTTTTGAGAATGCAGGATACAGCCGCAGAAATTTTCAGTATATCAAATTAAAACATATTTACGGACCGTCCTGAAAGGACGGTCCTTTTTACATTATAGGAAATTGCTCGGTTTCGCTCGGGCATAAAGGTTACAGTCAGTACAAACAGTTTGCACGAATTGCGTGTCGAGGCACTCAACTTTTTTACATTATAAGAAATTGCACGGTTGCACTCGGGCATAAAAGGTTACAGTCAGTACAAACTGTCTGCACGAATTGCGTGTCGAGACACTCGACTTCTGAAAATTACGGAAAAACGCTTTAATTTGTTGCATTTTAATATGTAAAATGATATAATAACTGTAATTATGTAAAGAGAAGAAAGGCGGATAATCAATGGCACCAAAGGTAACCCTGCTTACATATACACCAAACCCCGAGCAAACTGTTGCAATGGCGGCAAAGCTTTGCTATTCACCCTCGGGCATTGAAGATATTAAAGAAGGCTTAACAGAGGAAAAAGCGGCGTCTTTTGTAGATATGCTTTCACAGCTGGGACATCAGTCTCCAATGGAGCATGCAAGCTTTACCTTTGGAATAGAGGGAATTTCCAGAGCCTGTTCTCATCAGCTTGTCCGTCACAGAATAGCCTCTTACAGCCAGCAGTCACAGCGTTACGTTGACGGAAAAAACTTTGAGTTTGTAACGCCCCCGGAAATTGAAAACAATGAAAGAGCGTATGCGGCTTATAAAAAAGTAATTGATATGCAGTCAAAGGCTTATACCGAAATCAGAAACGCTCTTGTTTCGGAAAAGATAAAGGAGCTTTATCCCCAAAGGAATTATACAGGCTCCGACGAAGAAATAATGGAAGCATTTAAGCAGGATAATAAGCAGGAGTATTCAGCACTTCTTAAAAAAGCAAATGAGGACGCACGTTTTGTACTTCCCAATGCCTGCACTACAAAAATTGTTTGCACATTTAACGCAAGAAGCCTTGAAAACTTTTTTGCGCACCGTTGCTGCAACAGAGCGCAGTGGGAAATCAGAATGGTTGCAGAGCAAATGCTGCTCCAATGCCTTGAGGTAGCGCCTAATCTGTTTAAGCACTGCGGACCTTCCTGCTTATTCGGCAATTGCCCCGAGGGCAAAATGAGCTGCGGAAAAATGAAGGAGGTCAGGGCTAAATATGGCAGGTAAGCTTATTGTTGTTGAAGGCCTCGACGGTTCGGGAAAAGCAACCCAGACTCAAAAGCTCTATGAATATTTTATCGACCTGAACCAACAGGTTTTGAAAATTACTTTTCCCGATTATGACAGTCCTGCGTCTTCACTTGTAAAAATGTATTTAAACGGCGAGCTGGGCGATAAACCCTCTGACGTTAATGCGTATGCCGCATCTTCGTTTTATGCTGTTGACAGAGTGGCAAGCTATCTCAAAAGCTGGAAAAAGGATTATGAAAGCGGAAAAACAATTTTGTGCGACCGCTATGCAACCTCGAATATAATTTATCAGATGTCAAAAATGCCGCAGAATCAGTGGAACAGCTTTATGGATTGGCAATACGATTTTGAGTATGATAAGCTGGGACTTCCTGCTCCCGACAGGGTGATTTACCTTGACGTTGAACCTGAGGTTTCACAGAAGTTAATGCTTAAACGATACAACGGCGACGAAAGCAAGAAGGATTTGCACGAAAAGAATGTAGATTTTTTGCTTTCCTGCCGAAAAAGCGCTTTATATGCGGCAGATAAATTAAACTGGAAGGTTATTTCCTGCTGTGAAAACGGAGAAATGAAAACCATTGAAAATATTTTTCAGGAAATTCTGAGTTCACTTAAAGAAAGACAGGTGTAAATATGATTTATGTGTTTCTTGCAGCCGGTTTTGAAGAAATCGAGGCACTTGCTACTGTAGATGTGTTAAGGAGAGCAAAGCTTTCAGTAACAACAGTGGGTATAGGAGGAAAGAAGATAACAGGCTCCCACAAAATTACCGTTACCGCTGACATTGAAGAAAATCAACTGGTCTTAAACGATGATTTGCAGGCTGTTGTTTTGCCGGGAGGTATGCCCGGAACACTTAATTTAGAGGCGTCCGAGACTGTTCAGAATGCAATTAAATTTGCAATTGATAACAATAAATATCTGTGTGCAATTTGCGCCGCACCTTCAATTTTGGGACATTTAGGCTTGCTTGACAACAAAAAAGCTACCTGCTATCCCGGCTTTGAAACAAATACCGATAAGGTGACATATACGGGAGAGCCTGCCGTTGCCGACGGTAATGTGATTACAGGCAAGGGCGCAGGCTGTGCTGTTGAATTCGGCTTAAAAATTGCACAGGAACTTACATCAGAAGAAACGGCGTCTCAGGTCAGGAGCTCAATGCAATGCCCGTAAAAAACATTAAGCAGAGAAAAGAGCAGATAAGGAATATCAGCAAAAAATACCGTCTTAATATGGACAGCTTGCAGAAAGCGAGTCTTGACCGGCTTTTGCAGGAGAAATTTATTAATTCTGAGTTTTTTGAAAATTCCCGTGTGATTCTGGCTTTTGTTTCAAAGGGCATTGAGGTTTCCACAGAGCTTATTATAAAAACTGCATTGGAAAAAGGAAAAAAGCTTGCTTTGCCCAGATGCAAAGAAAACAATCAAATGGATTTTTACCTTGTTACTGATATTTCTCAGCTTGAAATAGGAAGCTATGGCTTGATGGAGCCGAATACCGATAAATGTGAAATGCTAAGTGATTTTTCGGATTCCGTCTGTCTTGTGCCGGGACTTGCCTTTGACAGAGAAGGCTACCGAATTGGTTTCGGAAAAGGCTATTACGACAGATTTTTGCTGAATTTCAGCGGCTTAACCGTGGGAATGTGCTATAATAAATGCATAGAGAATGATTTGCCGCGAGGCTACTATGACCGTCCCGTTGATATTCTTATTACCGAAAAATATAAAATTGATACACGTCCTAACTGTTAAATAAGGAAGGAAAAGCCTATGAGCAGGAACTTACAAAACGATAATGAAGAAATTCTGGCTGTAAAACAGGCCAGAGAAAGAAAAATGCGTGATTTTAAGGCGAATTATCAGGACGATTATTCGGATAATATCGGCTTTAGCAATCAGGAGTATTTTTCTGATTTTGACGATAACGAAATTAATTCATACAGCGGAGAAGACGTCAAGGAACAAATGACGGAAAATTCCCGTAAATATATGAAAAAGCAAAAGAAGCTTAAGAAAAAGGAAGAAAAAAAGAAAGACAAAAAGAATACAAGAACCTTCCGCTTTATTTGGCTTGTCAGCATAATAATTGTAGGCGCTGTGCTTGCGGTTTATCTTCTTGTGGGCGTAAACGATATGCTTGCAATCAACAGAACAGATGACGCAACCGTTGCGCTTGAACTGCCGGAATCTCCGAGCCTAGATTATGTTTCGCAGGAGCTTGAAAAAAACGGAGTAATAAAGGAATCAAACTTTTTTAAGCTTTACGCAACCTTAACAAAAAGCGGAGATAACTTTAATCAGGGTTCCTTTGAAATAAAAACCAACCTGGATTATGAGGCTATAATAAATTATTTGCAGGGCAACTCAAACAGAAAGGACATTATCACTGTTACAGTTACAGAGGGTGAGAGCGTTCTTGAAATTGCAGATACACTGACAAACGCAGGTGTGCTTTCCGACAAAGATAAATTCCTGACCCTTTGCAACAGTAATTATTTTGATGAGGACTTTACCTTCCTTAAAGAAATCAGCAATTCCGATAAGCGTTACTACAAGCTTGAAGGCTACCTGTATCCCGATACCTATGATTTTTATGTAAATGAAGAGCCTGAGCTTACAATCACACGTTTTCTTTCTAATTATGAATCACAGGTTTATTCAAAGCAGTATCTTGATGAATATGAAAAAAGAGTCAGAGTGTCAGACCTTGTAAAGGATACCGATTATTCTGTTGACGATATTCTTAAAATAGCCTCAATTATTCAGGCTGAAGCCGCAAGTAATGAGGATATGTACTATATTTCCTCAATTTTGCATAACCGTCTTGAAAGCGGTACTGATTCCGGCGCAGACTCATTGGGACTTGACTCTACAAAGTATTATCCTTACAGAAGCGAGGATATGATTCCTTCGGATATTAAATCCACCTTCAAAAGCTCTTACAATACCTACAACTTCAAGGGTTTGCCTGCCGGACCTATCTGTAATCCCGGTATGCAGGCAATTATTGCGGCAATTAATCCTAAGGATACGGATTATATGTATTTCTGTCATTCAAAGGACGGAGAGCCTTATTATGCAGAAACTCTTGAAGGTCATAACTACAATCTTTTATTGGCAGGAGTGACAGAATGATAAAACCCGAAGTGCTTGCTCCGGCAGGAGATATGGAGTGCTTAAATTCAGCTGTCAAATTCGGTGCAGACGCAGTTTTTCTTGCAGGAAACGAATTTGGAATGAGAACGGCTTCTAAAAATTTTGACAACAGCGACTTAAAAAAAGCGGTAGAGCTTGCCCACAGTCACAATGTAAAGGTTTATGTTACCTGCAATACTCTTCCCAGAAACAGCGAGCTTTCACGTTTGCCTGAATTTCTTTCCTACGGACAGCAGTGCGGTGTTGACGCTTATATAATTGCTGATATGGGAGTGCTGGAGCTTGCAAAAAAATATGCGCCTAATGTTGACGTGCATATTTCAACTCAGGCAGGTATTGTGAATTACGCAAGCGCCAATGCTTTTTACAATCTGGGTGCAAAAAGAGTGGTTCTTGCAAGAGAGCTTCCTCTTGAAGAAATTGCTGAGATCAGAGCTAAAATTCCCGCCGACCTTGAAATTGAATGTTT